>NZ_NFKD01000074.1:0-20385 GCF_002160215.1 Bacteroides sp. An19
AAGTTTTTCTTGGCTTGATGTATCCGTTTTCGTGTGTGCTTTGGGCGATTTTTTGGTCCTTTTCGCTCCTGTTCTTCGTCAGATAGCCCGCTATCTTCCTCATCACAGAAGCGAAAATGTCTCAAAAACTCATCCCAAATCATCGCACGATAAATTCAAAACAGCTTCTGAGAAATGCGGCTGAAATCAAATCGTAAGTCTGATAATAGTCTGTAAAAATAATCTGCGGAAATCCGTGTTAATCTGCGTTTTCTCTTAAAGGGTTTTTCATTTGCTGTGAGATGTATTGTTGCATATCGGGAACAGCCTTGCATGTTTCTTGGTACAGCTTGTATTGCGCCCGTGTGCGGACGTAATTGTGTTCAGGACAGGCAGTTTGGTAATACGTGTCCCCGTTGAGGTAATCGGTCAGGAACCGTACCGCCTGCATATAGGGGAAGAGGCGGACGGCATAGGGCAGCATTTCTATTTCGAGCGGTGTGAGGAATGCGCTTGCCGATTCAAGATATCCGCGGGTGAAAGTCCGGAAAATATTCATGTTGAAATGTATTTTCTCCGTGTCTGGTTCATCTTCGGCAGCCGTGCTGGCGGCAGTGCGCAGGAAGTCGCCGAAGTCGGAAAACACGAATGAGGGCATCACCGTGTCCAGGTCGATGATGCAGAGCACCTTGCCTTCCGCATCGAACAGCATATTGCTTACCTTCGTATCGCAATGGCAAATCCGTTTAGGCAATTTGCCGGCACGGTACAGCCGTTCGGCAGCACACATGTCATCGGCATCCCGTTCCAGTGCGTCTATCAAATCCTGCACTTTTCCCTTCCGTCCTGCCTGGTCCGTTCTTATGGCTTCTCTTAACTGCTGCATCCGGAATTCCATATTGTGGAAGTCGGGGATGGTTTCTTCCAGCTTCTCGGGCAGGTCGGCAAGCATCGCTTCGAACTCTCCGAATTTCAGCCCTACCAGATAGGCTGTATCCGGTGTCACCTTGGTTTGTGTGTACGAATCGCGGATATACACACAGGTTCGCCAGTAGTGCGTCCCGTCGAAGTGATAGGTCTTTCCTTCCGTGGTAGGCAGGAAATGCAATACTTTCCGTTCGATGTCCGGTTCTCCGCGTGCTATCAGTTTGGCTCGGATATGCCGGGTCACACATTCGATGTTGTGTTGCAGCAATTCCACATTGGTGAATACGTGGTGGTTGATTTGCTGAAGTATATAGTTGTCCGGACCATTTGTCTCGACAAGGTAAGTCCGGTTAATCAGTCCGGATTGTAAAGCCTGGATGCCCTTTATCTCTTTTATCTGAGGAAATCGGGAGGTAACATTTTGCAGTTCGGTCATGTTCATTGTCGCACGTTTTTTTGCAAAGATAGACATTCCCGTGGATTTGTAGCAGGCTCTAGTCAGAAATCTTTCAGTATCTGGTCATCAGCCGGTTATTTGAACAAATAGATTGTTTTCGGATAAAACTGTCTGCTTTTTCTAGTGATGTTCATATAAACCAGAATGAAGAAAGGATACAACACGCTTGCAGCGGTGTAGAAACATACGATGGGTGCCAGCCAGACATAATCGGGCTTATTCCCGCTTGCCATCATATTGATGAAGCTCGTCCAGGCAATGATGGCATAAACGAAAACGAGACATCCGCACAGGAATTGGAAATTCAATGCCCTGCATGCTTGTCCTGATATTTCTCTGTTCTTTCTGCCGCCTTTATACAGCCAGTAGAACCAGGGAAGTAAGATGTTGCCGAACGGGATAGGCAATAGGGCACCTATCAGTATGCACAGATGAAAGCAGAATAAAATGTTATGAATGTTATGATTTTCCATAATAGATAAGTTTTATTGGTGATTGATACCGCAAATATATAACAAATACGTAAATACACTGAAGGAAACCAAGTACATTTAGTACACAAGGAAGCATAATGTATGCATTTGTTACATGGGGTTTATTGGATGTAACATAGAGAAAAAGAATTGAAACATCATGCTTGGGTTATTCTATAAAAGCAAGTATTTCTGTTGATATTTCCTTTCCTTCCTGAAATGGCTTATAAGCAACCGAGTATATGCCGCAGGATGCTTTCTCCTTCCCCGTAGGGATAAGGTATGCAGCATACTGCCGCAATCAGAACGGACAGAATGACAATCAATACAGTGATGTTCCAGCGTACCAATGCCGGAGGGATGGTGCCGATGATGCGGCGTACTTTTTCCGAGCGGAGTTCAATGCGTTTGTCGGTCATGTTTTGAGTTTTTAAGTTTTTGAGTTTTTAAGTTTTTTAGGTGACTAGGGACTAGGGGACTAGTTGACTAGGTTTCAAATACTAAGGTTTCCGTTAACAAAGCTATTTGAAACCTAGTCCCTAGTCCCTAGTACCTAGTCAACTAGTACCTAGTCCCTAAAATCAACTTGATATCTTGGTGCTTGATGCCCAAGTCAACGATCGCTTGCGTAAGGAAAGGCAGGATGAGTTGCAGCAGGCTCCCTACCAGCAGTCCCAAGGCAATCTGCACGAAGCACCGGCGGTATTGCTTCAGGTAACCAAGAAGGAAGCGGAACGAGTGTATGCCTTCCGCCTCTTCCCCTTTCAGCTTGCCAAATTCCGGGGTAGGTTCCAGGAACATGGCGACTCCTTTTTCTTCCCCTTGCGAGGTAGTGCTTATCCAGTGCCGCCTGAACTCCTCCCGGTTGTATTTGATTTTCCCTTTGCCAGGGTCGGCGATATAGAAGGTTTTCCCTCTCCTTATTTTATATAATACCACGAAATGGTTCTGGTTCCAGTGGAGGATGCAGGGAAGCGATGAGGCATTCAACTGATTCACAGTAATACGTCCACAAACAGTACGTAACCCTAATTTCTTGGCAGCTTCACTGATACCCAATAAAGATACGCCTTCATTGGTTGCAAAACAATATTGATGCAATGTATCAGTGGAATATATCTTTTTATAATACCTACAAATCATTTGGAGGCATGCTACTCCACATTGCATGGCATCATGTTGTTTTATAAAGTGAAACCGAGCCATTACTCTATCTAATAACGTCCTTTATTTCCTTAAAGTTCTGCGAACCGCTTTCTATCGCATTTACATTCACCTGCTTGCCTCCTGAAAATCTCCATATAAGCGAAACGCCTACATACTGCACAGGCGTAGTAAAATCGTAGGTCACCTTATTGCCGTTGGCATAGCGGTCATATTTGCGGCGGTCGCCAAGAGCATTGAACATGAAAGTCAATTGCAGCTTATCTTTACACATCGTTTTATAAACCTGCCCGCCGATATTATAGATAGTATGGTAAGTACGGTCGTATGTCTTGAAAGTCGGCTCGCATATCAGGTTCAACATGCCGCCCCAGCCGTGATTGAAGGCAAAGGTGTTGTATATGGCATAATACTGGCGAAGTCTTGTTTTCCCATAGTAGACACCGTTTAATGTAATATCTTCCGGATGGATTTCCAGACGACCGGATGCTTTCATCCTCCACGGCTTGACCGGATTCAGATTCAGTTCCGCTCCTGTGCCATAGAAATCTGCCGATGGAAGATTCACCGGAATTGTATAAAACACATCAGATGCGCCCGGACTTTGTCTGGTTTCCCAATAAATGTTGTCCTTCGTATGCGAATACACCGCTGTCAGGTTCAGCAAATTGCGGAACAAAGAGGCACCGGCGATAAGCATATCCGCCGTAGGGGCTTTCAAGTCGGGATTGCCAACCGTATAATTGTACGGGTCACTCCAGCGGACTGTAGATGAAATCGCCGCATACGGGATGTCGTCAAGGGTACGCTTATAATTCAGCATCAACATATACTCACCTTTCTTATCCAACGGCATCATCAGCTGTACGGTCGGATTAATCCCCCATTGTGTATCCGATGACTCTATTCCATCATCCGACGTTTTATATTTGATTTCATTCAATTGCCAGTTCACGCCTATACTGTAATTGATTTTCCAGATTTGCCCCATGGCGGACACATACGCCAACGGAGTCAGCCCTTTTGTCGTTGTTGCGGTTTGGCTTGTCTGGAAACGGTCTGTTTGATTAGAAACACCGATAGCAGGATGATAATCAGAGACAATATAGTGCACGGACGCACCATATTTCCATACCAGCTTCTGGCTGCGAGGGTCGGTCACGTCAACCGAAAGTTTATACATATCCAGTGAAGATTCATCCTCCGACACATCTGATGTGTTGTCGCCATACGAATAGCCTGTACGGTTATCCGACTGGCGGTTAAAATAGTCGCCTGTTATATCCAGTGTTGTTCCTCTCCGGCTAAGTTTGGCAGTATGTTTTAAGGTCGCTTCCTGATCAAGGTAATTGTCTTTACTTTCGATAGCCGGGCGGATGGCGTTTTCCTGGCTGCCAATGGTAAGTGAAGATGCCTTAAGCCGGTTTGTCGCCACATAGTAGCTGGCGCCAAGAGAGTGGTTCCCGTTTATCTGTTGGGTAAGGCTTAAACGGTTGTTGATGTTGTGTCCCCGGTATTTTGTCTCTTCATCAATTTGCGTACGCAAATCGGTCGACTGGTTCCATACGGTTTGGTCAGCTGTTTCTTCCTGCTGATTGAAATTCAAGGAAAGGTTATCATAAACATTCAGATTCTTATAACGGTAACGGATTACACCGCCTACGTTCTCATTACTGAATCCGTAGTCGGGATAAAATGTGGCTCCTCCGCTCAGAGAGCCGTAATATCCTCCTTGTGGCGGCTGGCGGAGGGAAATATCAATCGTTCCTCCTGTCAAAGCCGCATTCTGATTGCTCCCTGCCAGATAGTTCACTTTCACCCGCTCAATCATATCCGCCGGGAGATTTTTCAGTTCATCCATATTGGCAAGTTTTATACCGTCCACATAAATCTCACTTACAGGAAGCCCGTTGATTTTATAACTGTTATCTTCTTTGGTTATCCCTGGAAGAAATGCCAAAGCATCGGCAGACTGCTTGCCTTTCACTATATCCGAAGAACGGAGATTAACGGTATAGCCATTCGCATTGTGGCGGATTCTTGAAGCGATGACATTCACTTCCTCCAGCATCAAGGCATCTTTCTTCATCATAATCGTTCCGAGGTTGCCCGCCTTGCAGGTTTTACGGACTGTGGTATAACCGATATAGGATACCAATAATGCATATTCCCTATCTGGCTGAACCGGTAAACGGAACACCCCTTCCGTATCCGAGGTGACTCCACAGACATACGATGAATCTTGTACATGCTGAAGGACAACGCTCACATAAGGCAACGGATTCCTATTTTCGTCTACTACCTTCCCTGAAATCATATCTTGTGCCATCATCCGGCACATCGAACAAACACATAATAAAATTAGTAATAAATACCGCTTCATGCAACAAATTATTTTCAGATGCTTTTATCTGCAAATTTAATCTTTTTCTTGATTTTACACGTCCTTTTGTTAGAGAAAAACGACTATATACTTCTGTTTTGTCAAAATGATTATGTTGCTGCTTGATGCTTCAATGCAATCACGTCGTAAAAATATTTACGGATATTGATTGTAGCATTTTCATAAACACGAGGGATTGGGCAAGAACCGTTCACCGATTCACTTCGTTGTTGAAAGCATATCGTACAAACAGGCAGCATCCGACAACTCAAGCATTGTTTCTACTTTGGCAGATTCAATTGAAAAGCCGCCACGCAGTTTGCCTGCTTCATCCTTTGATAATTTTGGGATTTTAGTTTCTTTATCCATAATATGATAACGTGAGTTCGATATAAGGAATAAAATTATTCATTTGAAAATTAGGAACATAGCGGTAAAATCATTAAATTTAAAGTATCAAGTTATAACATTTAAACGATTACCACTATGTTCTCAGCGGCTAAAGTTACGGAGATTTATTGTATGGCGGATGATTTTTGCAAGGAATTTGCCAAAGTTCAGGAAAAATATATGGTTGAAGACAAGAATCACAGGCATCGGAACAAGCCGAACCGGATGAACGATGCGGGAATCATGGTCATCCTGATTCTGTTCCACTCAGGAGGTTTCCGGTGTTTCAAGCATTATTACAAGGAATATATCTGCAAACATCTGATACACCTCTTCCCCCAATGTGTGTCCTATAACCGTTTTGTGGAACTGGAGAAAGAAGTCCTGTTGCTGCTTACCGTCTTCATCAAGGAGGTCCTGCTGGGTACCTGTACTGGCATCAGTTTTGTGGATTCCGCTCCGCTGCGTGTATGCCGGAACCAGCGCATATTGATTCACAAGACATTTGAGGGTCTTGCGGAGCGTGGGAAATGTTCCATGGGATGGTTTTTCGGCTTCAAACTGCATTTGATTATCAACGACAAAGGGGAAATCCTCAATTTCATGTTCACGCCGGGAAATGTGGATGACCGTGAGCCGTTGAAACAGGAAAAGTTCCTGAAAAACATAAAGGGCAAACTGTGTGCGGACAAAGGATACATCGGGCAGGCTTTGTTCGAGAACCTTTTCCTTAACGGAATACAGCTGATAACCAAAGTGAAGAACAATATGAAGAATTCTCTGATGAGTAGTGTAGCGGACAAAATCCTGTTGAGAAAGCGGGCTTTAATAGAAACGGTCAATGATGAGTTGAAAAATATTGCACAGATTGAACACTCCAGACACCGCTCCTTCAACAACTTCATTGCCAATTCACTTTCTGCTATTGCAGCATACTGCTTTTTTGAAAAGAAGCCCGCCATTGACCTGTATTTTGTCAAAGACGGGCAGCTTACGATGTTTTGAATTATATCGAACTCACGTTATGATAATTCACAAAATGTACCTACTCTATAAGCTTTTCGGTTTCCGCTCCTTTTTACCAGTCTGGTCTGGAATATAATAAGTTGACTGTATTATTCTTTGTGTTTACTTCTTCCTATCAGATACCACGCTATAGTAGGAATACTAAAGACATATATAGTAAATAAGTCTTTCATCTTTTCCGTCAGTAAATGGCAATGGAATAGGACAAATAATGAGATTCCATATAGCACCAATATGCTCCAGCCTATCATTTTGCTTTTACTCATTCGATTACATCCCAACGATTGTTATCATCTAAACATATGATGGCTAAAGCCCCAGCCATAGCAATGCTGCTAGTAAACATTCCTGTAAAAGATACTTCAGGTGTTGAGACCAAACGAGTGACACATCCCCACCAAGAAAGATGAGTGTATGTTACACGAGTTTGAGGAGTTTCTTCTTGAAATGAATAAAGAATATATCCATCTTTATTTTCTCGGGTAATATGCAGGACATTTGTATAACCATTCATTTGTCCGACAATCTTATTGCCTTGGGACACCATTATTAATTCAGGAATATTATCGTCATTAAAATCTGCACCATATTTATCTGTGTCATAGCATAAAAGATTGTAACCGTAGGAAAATCCCGAAATAGAATCTCGGAAACTGATTTTAAAAGACTTAACATCGTTACTTCGACTCGCATCGTTTTCATCAACTGTCATTTCCGATATAAATGCTTGGGCTTCTGGAAATCCTTGATTATAATTTTCATTTGCACTATCCTCTACAGAACAAGCATTTAACATAATTACTACTATACATAAAAATACTAATTTAATTTTCATATTTCATTTAGTTTTTTGAGTGTATTTGTTTGCTTACTCTATAAGCTTTTCGGTTTCCGCTCCTTTTTACCAGTTTGGTCTGGAATATAATAAGTCGACTTTATTATGTTCTTTTTATAAATCAATGTATCCCCAATAAGCTACGCTTTCAGAGACGAATCGGATAAGGTAACGTCCTTTCAGCGTAGAAGGCAACAGGCAAGATGTACCTCCGGCACGGATAACCTGGTTGTAAACGGTTTCATTCGTTTCAGTATCTACCAATTCTAACGTACAAGCACTGCTGAAAGCATCAAACGTTACAAGGTAATCCTTTAAATATACATCAGGAACTTTAGCAGGAGACCTCATGATATGACCTTTAGCTGAATGAGGTTTCGTAAAACTTGCATAAATTTCTATCGGCATCCCACCTGATGTGCTACCAGCGTTTATGCTTTGTGAAGAAAGCAGTAGCATTAATAACAAAAAGAAAGAAAATCTATTCATATTCTTTACGTTTTTAAAATTACACCGCAAACATAAGAATAAAACAGAAACCTGTCAAAGAAAATGAGTACACTTAGTACACAACCGATGATAGGAAAGTTTAAACAATTGAATATAAGATGATTGAATAAAAGTACATTTAGTACTCTTCTGCACTATAGCTTATGAAGATTGGCATCGAAAGTCCGGCTTCCGCTTTCGCCGAACAATTTTTGATTCAGACGTGTGCGGATATTGGTGACACGTTGCTTACTGAGATTAAGCAAAACGGTAAGTTCGGAAGGAATAAAGTTCAGCTTTACCAACAGGCAGACTTTCCACTCTTGGTCAGTCAGTTGAGCTTCGTTAGCACTCAGCTTGGCATAAAACTCCGGCAAGGATTTTTCCACCACGCCTTGCAAGTCATTCCATTCGGCATCCGAAGGTACTGCCAGCTTGTAAGCATGTTGGTGCATACGCTTGACAATGTCATGTTGCAAGAGGCTTTGCTCCAATTCCCATTGACCGGCATGGGTATGTTCCTGGTAAACGGCAAGCATCTGCTGGAGCTTTTCGATTTCCTGTTCTTTCTGTTGCTGGAATTGTTGTTTGTTGGAACGGATACTTTGCAATTCTTCCGTAGCCTGATGGTATTGCATCATCAGGTCGGTGTACTTCCGGTTTGCAAGCATACGGGTCGTTTTTTGTTTCCGCTCATACAAATAAATTCCAGTTCCTCCAAACGACAACATCACAAAGCAGGCACAAAGCCCCAGCCATAGCCTTTGGTTTTCCTCCGATTTCTCTACCGCTATCCGCTGGCTTTCGGAATAATCGTACAAGGCTTGCGTACGGCTGATTTCATGGGCTGAGTTGCGAAGATTTGCCGTATCGTTGGCATTGGCAAACAGATGAGCATATTTAGCCACCGAATCGACCTCATGCATCCGGGTATAGACCGACATCAAACCCTTATACCCGCTTTCCGCATTCATTATATCAGCCGGATAATTCAGCAGTTTCCGATAATAGAAAACAGCCGAATCCAATCGTGCCATCTTCTCGTAATATTCTCCTATGTAATAATAGAAGATTTCATATCCCGAAGAGACATTTCCGTCGCTCTCAAAAAAGCCCGAGTTGTTCCGGTATTCGTCCAATGCCTGTTTGGCTTTATCAAGGCTGTCATACCTCAAGTAATAGTCTGCCATAACGATTTGAGTGGCGGCAGCCCAATCCTTCCTGCCATATTTCGAATAATTACGGTAAGCTTGTTGAGTAAAATACACGACCGAATCTTCTTTGCTTAAAAGGAAATAAGCGCCACTTATATAATCTTGACACTGGATATACATCAGCGTATCTTTTGCCAACAGGGCATAACGCATGGCTTGTTTCCATTGCTCCAATTCCATCTGCGGATAACGTTGCCTGTCGAATAACAGTGCCATTTGCGCATAGATGCGGCTTACCTGCGCATAGTCGCAATCGGTTTCCGTTGTATCCGCTTCACCAATGGCATCGCGATAGTATTGCAGGGCAAGTGGGCTATTTCCCCGGTCACGCCAGACGCTTCCCATCAGGTAGCAGGCACGCATCCGCTCGTCCCGATTGCCATGCGAGAGGAAATAGTCGAGCACTTCATTCATATACGTAATGCTATCCAACGGAAGGTAAGCCTTGTTCATCGCCTCGGCTCGAAGCAGCAGGTAGCGCATGCGGTTGCGGCGCGAATAGGTAGCCGCTTCTTTCTTTGCCTGTTCCAATACAAGCAAAGCCGAATCGGGAGATGCCTGCATCAGCCTCTCGGCTTCCGCCAGCACCTCCTTGCCTTTGGGATTCACGCAGGCGGTGATTCCTATCAGCCATATCGCCCAATAAAGCAATTTCTTCATGCCGCTTTGTTTCCTTACGGGAGGCAAAGGTACGCATTTCGATGGACAATCGAAAGGGTTCTATGCTTCGCACGGTCATAAACTTGTCATTTTTTGATTAATTCCGCAAAATGCCAATGGTATGAAAAGGTTCCTGAAATAACTTCTTATTGGTGAAATGCGTACATTCATATTTGATTATACCATGCACGGCATAGGTTTGTGCATTTTTCCCGGAACAATTGTTTCCGCATTTGGATTACATTATCGTTTCAAGCGGCTTCCTTTTATGGTTTTCATATGAAAACCGTACGGTTTCCATATCAAGAACGTACGGTTTCCATATCGAGAACGTACGGTTTCCATATCGAGAACGTAAAAGTATGCCGCCTGAAACAAAGATATAGGCTACATGCAAAGCCAAATGTTCCTTACCGATATGCCATCAAATGCAAGGATGATGTGCGCACCGTCTCTATGGAAATGGCATGGTACGAGGAGCAGGCAAATCCTGCCCCTACATGGCAATTGGGTAAAATGCGGATATTCGTTTATTTTAATCTGTGTGGTGAGAAAATGCACAAATGAAGGACCGGAAGCTTTTTGATACGATTTGAGCAGATTTGGATAAGATTCTATTAGCGTGTGTGGATAATCTTCGCTATCTTTGCAAAAATACATGAAAGATGAAAACACACAGACGAATGATTTATGCTTTAGGCTGGATGATTCCGGCTTTCTTTTCCGGCTTGTCCGCTTTTGCCGGTATACCCAAGGAGGATGAGGCTTTTGTGTCTGCCGATGACGCACGCATTGTCTATATGGGACGTGTCAGCCACCGCATTCCGCAGGCGGTCACGTTCACTTATCCGGGTGTAAGCATCTATGCTGATTTCGAGGGCACTTCGTTGCAGATGAAGGCAAAGCCGGGCAGCGGAGACTTTATGGTGGAGATAGACGACGGGTTGCCTTACCGCATCGGTTTTACGAAGAACGATTCTATTGTGACCCTTGTCGAGGGTTTGCCCGAAGGGACGCACCGGGCACGCATCATGTATGTTTTGGAAGGGTACGAGCTGAAGCCGGTCTTCAAGGGCTTTTACCTGGACAAGGGATGTACGCTGGCTGAGGCTCCCGCCTTGCCTGAACGGCGCATTGAGTTTATCGGCAATTCCATTACGTGCGGCTATGGCGTAGAGTCGGACGACCGGAACGACCCTTTCACCTACGAGACGGAAAACCATTTCTATACGTATGCGGCACGCACGGCGCGTGCATTGAATGCACAGCACTTGGTAGTGGCACGTTCGGGCATCGGCATTTACCGTAATTTCGGAGCACCTGCGTCGGGAAGCAAGGATTGCCTGCCGGCGATGTACGAACAGGTGATGTTTACCGACCCGACAGAGTTATGGAACCATAGCCTGTACACGCCCGATGTGGTCTGCATCAATTTGGGAACCAATGATGCCGGTGACGGGAAGTATGATTTCGCATTGCTGACCGATGGATACCGGAAATTCGTGGCTCATCTGCGAGATATCTATCCGGATGCGAAACTCGTACTGCTGAGTGGCTCGATGCTGAGCGGAAAACCGTTAGTAGATGTGAAGCGGGCGATGGACAAGGTTGTGGCAGAGCGCAAAGAGGTTGGAGACACAGAGGTGTACCGTTTCGACATGTCGCCGCAGACCGGTTCGTTGGGATATGGAGCCAACTGGCATCCGTCGATGCGCCAGCAACAGAAAATGGCGAACGAGCTTACGGCTTACCTGAAGGAACTAATGAATTGGTAATAAATATGAGAAAAAGTATTGTAATGGCTTGTCTGCTGGCAGCTATGCAGACAAGCACGTGGGCAAAAGTTACGTTGCCCGACATAATGAGTGACAACATGGTGCTTCAGCAACAGACTGAAGTGAAGTTATGGGGAAAGGCGAATCCGAATACGGAGGTAAGCGTGCGGGTATCGTGGAGTGACCGGGTATATAAGGTAAAGAGCGATGCAGCCGGCAAATGGCTTGCCAAGGTGCAGACGCCTGCCGCTACGTATGAGGCGCAGATCATTACTTTTTCGGATGGCGAAGAAACGAAGCTGGACAATGTGCTGATAGGTGAGGTGTGGTTCTGTTCGGGGCAATCGAATATGGAGATGCCGCTGAACGGCTTCTGGAACTGCCCTATAGAAGGTGCGAACGAGACTATTGCCACTGCGGCACAATGGAAGGGCATACGGGTGGCAACCGTTGAAAAGAACGGACAACTGGAACCTGTAGAGACCTGTCCGGGCAAATGGAAGGTGAGCAACCCGGAGAATGCGCCTTTTTTCAGTGCTACGGCATTCCACTTTGCAATGATGATGAACAGGGTACTTGACGTACCTGTCGGTATCATCAATTGCAGTTGGGGAGGCTCGACGGTGGAGGGGTGGCTTCCGGCAAGTATCGTGAAGAATTATTCCGACATCGACCTGAAGCGGGACATCCGCAAGGAGGAGCCGCACGACTGGTGGCATTATATGAGCCCGACTATTATGTACAACGGGATGTTGAAGCCCTTGCAGAACTATACCATCAAGGGATTCTTATGGTACCAGGGCGAATCGAACGTAGGTCATCCCGACTATGCCGAACGCCTGAAGACAATGGTGGACTTGTGGCGTAACGAATGGGGACTGGGCGAATTGCCGTTCTATTTCGTGGAGATTGCTCCGTTCGGATCCTACGAAGGTACGGGCAGTGCTTTCCTGCGCGAACAGCAGTTTAAGGCGCAATCCATTATCCCGAACAGTGCATTGATTTCGACCAATGACCTGGTGGAACCTTATGAGGCAAAGAATATCCATCCGAAAAACAAGATCGATGTGGGAAAACGTCTTGCCTATATGGCTTTGGCAAAGACGTATGGTGTAAAAGGTATTGTGTCGGCAGGTCCTTCGTATAAGTCGATGGAGGTGAAGGACGGCAGTGTGATTCTTTCGTTCAATGATGCGCCCGACGGGTTCAGCCGGCTGAGTGATATGGAAGGTTTTGAAGTGGCAGGCAGCGACAAGGTGTTTTATCCTGCCAAGGCGGAAGTATACAACAACCTTCAGATAAAAGTAACTTGCGACAAGGTGGCTAATCCGGTAGCCGTACGTTATTGTTTCCGTGATTTCCAACCGGGAAATGTGGCAGGTACCCGTGAATTGCCTTTGTTCCCGTTCCGTACGGATAACTGGTGATAACAATAATTCACCACAGATTACACGGATTGATAAAATAATTTTTTTTAATCTGTGTAATCTGTGGTGAACTACAAATATATTACGCTTCTTTCAGCTTTTCGTCAATGGCTTCGATTTTCTTCAGCACCAGTTCCATGTCTCCTTTGAGGCGTTCAATCTTTCGGGTTACCTCGGCTACCAGTGTATTGCCCTTCTTTGATGCAGAAGAGAGGAAGCCCAGGTTGTTCTCGTAGGTTTGAATGTCGCTTTTCAATCCTTCGTAGGTACGTACCAGCTTTTCACGGTCGCGGTAGAGGTTATCCCCTTTGCCTAATCCCGACTTGAAGTCGCTCAGTTTCCGTTCGGATGCCGAGATGTTCAGCTTGTCAAACAATTTATCAGCCAGCTTGTGGAATTCGTTGTACAGGCGGTCTTTTTCCTTGAAAGGTACATGACCGATGGAGTTCCATTCTTTCACCAGGCTGCGTGTCTGTTCAGCCGTATTGTCATCGGTAGTACCCGAAGCATCAAGAGCAGCCAGCTGCTTGATGATTTCTTCTTTCTTTGCCATGTTTTCTATCTCTACCGAGCGTTGCGAAGAAGTTGCTTTGTTCTTCTGTGCAAAGAAGTAGTCGCAGGCACCGATGAAGCGTTTCCATACTGCATCCGAATGTTTTTTTGCCACCGGACCGATGGTTTTCCATTCCTTTTGCAATTGAGTGAGGATTTCGGCGGTCTGTTTCCAGTCGGTACTGTCTTTCAAGGCTTCCGCCTTTTCGCACAGTGCTTTTTTCTTTTCCAGATTTTCTGCCATGTTTTCCTTAATCTGTTTGAAGAAGGCGGCTTTCCGTTTGAAGAACTCATCGCATGCAGCGCGGAAACGTTCGAATATTTTGACGTTCATTTTCTGCGGTGCATAGCCGATGGTTTTCCATTTTGCCTGCAAGGCAAGAATCTCTTGTGTTTTGTTCTCCCAGTCGGCAAAAGTCTTCAGCTTGTCGTATTCCATCGCTTCAGCGATTTCGCAGATGACCGTCTTCTGGTCGAGGTTGTTCTGCTCCTTTTCTTTCAGCATTTCGAAGTGTTGCTGATGACGGCGGTTTACGGCAGTAGAAGCAGCTTTGAAGCGTGCCCAGATGCTTTCGCGCAAGTCTTTTGCCACGGGACCGATGTTGCGGAACTCCTGATGCAACTTCTGAAGCTGATGGAAAGCAGATACTACATCGGGCTCTTCTGCCAGTTTCTCAGCAGCTTCGCACAAGTGGGTTTTCTGTTCCAGGTTTTTCTTGAAGTCGTATTCACGGAATTCGTTATTCAGCTTCACCATGTCGTAGAACTTTTCGGTATAGAGTTGGTATGATTTCCATAGTTCGTTCACCTTGCCGACGGGTACTTGCTTGATGTCATTCCATTCCTGCTGAAGCTGCTTGAACTCGTTGTATATCTTGCTAGTGTCTTCTGTTGTTTCAATCAGTGCTTTCATCTTATCGAGGATGGCAAGCTTTTTCTGCAAGTTTTCTTCTTTTTCCTGTTCCAGTTCGGCTGCCATAACACTTCGCTTTTCTTTGATGGAGCTCATGATTTCCTTGAACCTTGTTTCCCACGGGTCGGGGGCAGGGACAAAGTCATCCGCATTACCGCCTTCATCAATAAAGGCTTTACGCGCTGCGTCTTGTTCAGCTTTGTGCAGTTTGTAAAAAGTTTGTTTTAAAAAATCGATTTCTTGTTTGTCTGCATTGCAGGCGTCTTTGTTGATTTCTGTCAGACGTTCTACCACTTCTTCCTGTGTTTGCTTAGGTGCATACACCGGTTTGTCGGTTGATTCAACAGATTCAACAGTGGGAACCGAAGTTTCAGGTACGTTGTTTTCCTGAACTTCAGTTAGTGGGCGGTTTGTTTCGTTTACTTCCATCGTATGTAGATTTTAGAGAATATCTGGTTTTAATTCTTCACCAATTACAAATTAAAAGAATAAAATCTGATTTTCATATTTTTTTGATAATTATTTTTAAGTGTACCCTCACTTTTTTCTTTTTTCTTATGCCAGAAGCACGGTGATACCCATATACATCAGCATTCCGATGATGTCGTTGGTAATGGAAATAAACGGTCCGGTAGCAATGGCAGGGTCGATTTTCAGCTTTTCCAGAGTCATGGGAACCAGAGTGCCGAAGATGGAAGCAAACATCACAACGGCAAACAGGCTGATGGATACCGAATAGCTGACTGTGGCACTGGCACCGAAACGGATGAAGTTGTAGATATATACCAGCATGGAGATGATGGTGGCGTTGATGAGTGCCACTACCGATTCTTTAAGTACTTGCTTGAAGGTATTGCCTGCATCTAAAGAGCTGTTTGCCAGTCCTTGCACGACCAGTGCGGACGATTGGGTACCGACATTTCCGCCTGTACCACCTATCAATGGAATGTAGAGTGCCATTTCGGGATGGGCGGCAAAGGTCGTGTCGAAGTTGCCGAGAATCATTGAGTTTCCGATTCCTCCCAACATTCCAATCAGCAGCCAGGGCAGGCGTGCTGTGGTTTGGCGAAATACATTGTCGTGTGACTCGACATCTTGTGACAGACCGGAAGCCAACTGGTAGTCACGTTCGGCTTGTTCGCGTACCTCGTCCATTACGTCATCGACCGTGATGCGTCCTACCAGTCTGCCGATGCTGTCGACTACCGGAAGAGCCACCAGGTCGTATTTTTCAATGACTTGTACCACTTCTTCCAAGGGGGTGTCTACATGTACCGAAATGGGATCTTTTTTCATCACATGTTTTACTTTCGACACCGAAGGGCTGGTAATCATTTTCTTCAGCGGGAATACACCGCGCAGGCGCTCATCGTCATCTACTACATATACATAATAGATTTCGTCCATGTCTTCTGCCTGAATGCGCATTTCGCGCAGGCATTCGGGCATACTCAGGTTTTCGTTTACGATGACCATTTCGGTACCCATCAGACCACCGGCAGTATCTTCATCGTATTTCAGCAAATCGACAATGTCGCCTGCCTGTTCGATGTCTTCGATATGCGAAAGGACTTCTTCCTGTTTGTCTTCGTCCATATCACGGATGATGTCTACTGCATCATCCGAGTCCATATAGTCGACAAACCTTTTGGCAATGGTTTCTGAAGGCAGGATTTCGAGGAAACGTTTACGGGCGTCCTCGTCCATTTCAATCAATACGTCGGCTGCCTTTTCATTGTCTAATAACAAGTATATGGAACGTGCCTCTTCTGCATCCAGTTCGTCACACAATTCGGCAATATCGGCAGGGTGCAAATCGTTCAGGAGCTCTTTCAGCTTGTCTGATTCTTTGTTTTCAATCAGTTCGGATACTTTTTTTATTTCTTCGTTTTCCATACCTTATATATATTAGAGGTGGTTCTTAAGTTTTTGAGTTCTTAAGTTTTTGAGTTCTTAAGTTTTTGGGGTTACCACAGATTCTTTCAATTGCCAATTATTAATTGTTAATTGTTAATTATTAATTGTTGATTGTTGATTGTCAATTGAAACCAGTGCTTCTTCCACCCGGTTGGTCAGACTGATAAAATCTTGTACCGAAAGTTGTTCGGGACGTTTGTTGAATATTGTATCGGCACTGAGCGGATGACTTTTGTCTAAAATGGTAGAGATGGAATTGCGCAATGTCTTTCTCCGCTGATTGAATGTCGTCTTAACGATTTGTTTGAACAGCTTTTCATTGCATCCCAGGTGTGTCGTGTCATTGCGTGTCATGCGTATGACGGCACTTTTCACTTTGGGGGGCGGATTGAACACATGTTCGTGGACCGTGAACAGGTATTCTACCTTGTACCATGCCTGAATCAGGACACTCAAGATGCCATATGTCTTGTTGCCTGGTGATGCAGCGATGCGTTCTGCCACTTCTTTTTGTATCATTCCGGTGCAGCAGGGGATGAGGTCTTTGTTGTCCAGCATCTTAAAGAATATCTGGCTGGATATGTTGTAAGGGTAATTGCCCGTCAGGACAAAGGGGTTCCCGTCGAACAGTTTAGACAAGTCCATCTGTAAAAAATCCTGTTCGATGATATTGTCGCCCAACTCTGCGAAGTTGTTGTGTAAATAGGCGACCGATTCGAAATCAAGTTCTACTACTTTCAGCGGTCTGCCTTTCCTGACAAGGAACTGGGTTAATACGCCCATGCCGGGTCCTACCTCCAGGATTGGCAATTCTGGACAGGTGTCCACCGTGTCGGCAATATCGCTGGCAATCTGTAAATCTTTTAAAAAATGCTGCCCTAAAAATTTTTTTGGCCTGACTGACTTCATTCTGTATGTATTTTCTTTATAAATAACGATTTTATTCGAGCAAGATATTATCTTTGCATATTGCAAAGTTAAGCATTAATCTTAAATACATGAGTAAAATTGAACAGAGTGGTATAAAAAAACTTATAAATAAGGTCTTGCAAATTGTTTTGCCTTTGGTTCTGGGTGCGGCTATCTTGGTATGGACGTATCATGGGTTCGACTTCCGGAAGGTGTCTTATGTGTTGGGGCATGGTATGAATTATGGTTGGATGTTGTTTTCGCTGGTGTTTGGAGTGCTGTCGCATGTGTTTCGCGGATGGAGATGGAACTTGGCTTTGGCACCTTTGGGCGAATATCCGAAAGCATCAAACAGTGTGTATGCCATATTCGTATCGTATGCTGCCAATCTGGTGATTCCCCGTGTGGGAGAAGTGTCCCGTTGTGGTATCTTGTCGAAATTCGACCAGGTGTCTTTCTCTAAATCTTTGGGTACAGTCGTATCCGAACGTCTTATCGACTCGGTGTGTGTGGTGTTGATAACGGTGGTGACTTTGATTTTACAGTCAGGTATCTTTGCCCGTTTTTTCCGGATAACTGGGACCGACGGGGCTTTTTTTCTCCATCTGTTTACTTCGACCAACTTTTATATTACCTTGCTCTGCATAGCGGCTGCTCTTGTGTTGGCATATTGGCTGGTGCGTAACTTGGCTGTGTTTGCCCGGATGAAAGGATTGATACAGAATGTATGGGTGGGATGTCTTTCTATCCGCAACGTACATCGTCCGTGGCTTTATATTCTGTATACAGTTGCCATTTGGGCATGTTATTTCCTGCATTTTTACTTGACTTTTTATTGTTTCGGCTTTTCGGCACATTTGGGTTGGATGGCAGGACTGGTATTGTTTGTAGTGGGGAGTATTGCCGTGATTGTCCCTACGCCCAACGGTGCCGGTCCGTGGCATTTTGCTGTGATAACAATGATGATGATGTATGGCGTCAGTAAGGAAGATGCCGGAATATTTGCTTTGCTGGTACACGGAATTCAAACCTTTTTATTAATTTTGTTAGGTATTTACGGATTGGTGGCTTTGCCGCTTACAAATAAACATAAAACTTAAAATCTATGAGTGACATTCTTTCGCTTGCTCCACAGAATGTGTGGAAGCACTTCTATTCGTTGACACAAGTTCCTCGTCCGTCAGGACATTTGGAGAAAATTCAGGCATTCTTGTTGGAATTTGGCAAGAGTGTGGGTGTGGAATCTTTTCAGGATGAGGCTGGAAATATCATATATCGCAAGCCTGCCACTCCAGGTATGGAAAACCGGAAGACCGTAATTTTGCAGGCACACATGGATATGGTTCCTCAAAAGAACAAGGACACCGAACACGATTTCGAGAAAGACCCGATTCAGGCATACGTGGAAGACGGTTGGGTGCGTGCCAAAGGTACGACGCTGGGTGCTGATGACGGTATGGGGGTGGCTGCTATCATGGCGGTTATGGAAGACAAAACCTTGAAGCACGGTCCGCTGGTTGCCTTGATTACGGCAGATGAAGAAACGGGCATGTATGGTGCTTTCGGCTTGAAGCCGGGAACTATTGAAGGGGATATCTTGCTGAATCTGGACTCGGAAGAAGAAGGTGAATTGTATATCGGATGCGCCGGAGGGGAGGACCTGACCGCAACCTTGGAATATAAGGAAGAAAAGACCGATCCTGCAGATGTGGCTCTGAAAGTGACATTGAAAGGATTGCGCGGAGGACATTCGGGCATTCAGATAGGTTGGGGACATGCCAATGCCAATAAACTGATGGCTCGTTTCCTGAATCAGGTCATAGCCTATGATGAGGCTTGCCTTGTGTCGTGGGAAGGTGGAAATATGCGTAATGCCATTCCGCGTGAGTGTGAGGTGGTGATTACGGTGCCTGAAGAGGAGGTAGATGATGTGATGGCATATGTGGGCGAGTGTGAACAGGTGTGGCGTGATGAATATGCCACCATCGAGGATGGCTTGTCGTTTAAGGCAGAGCGTGTGGATTTGCCCGAATACATGGTTCCCGAAGAAATCCGCGATAATCTGGTTGATGCTATTTATGCTTGCCCTAACGGTGTGGAACGATATATCCCGACCATTCCCGATACGGTAGAGACTTCATCCAATCTGGCTATCGTAGACGTTAAAGGCGGGAAGGCTTCTGTCAAGATATTGACCCGCAGTGCACGTGAGTCGATGAAAGATTACCGCAATACGGCACTCGAAAGCTGCTTCTCGATGGCAGGTATGCGGGTGGAACGTTCTGGCGGCTATTCGGGTTGGGAGCCGAATGTCAATTCACCCATTCTTCACGCGATGAAAGAGGCTTATCAGGCTCAGTTTGGTACAGCTCCCGAAGTGAAGGTCATCCATGCAGGGCTGGAATGTGGCATTATAGGTGCGGTGATCCCAGGTTTGGACATGATTTCTTTCGGTCCCACACTGGTAGGTCCGCATACGCCCGATGAGAAGTGTGAAATTGCATCCGTATCTAAATTCTACGACTTCCTGACGGCTACGCTTGCCAATACACCGGAGAAGTGACGTGTACGATAAGCATAGAAAAAGAGGTGTGCCGTAATTGGCACATCTCTTTTTAATACTTCCTGCGGCATTAAATTGTGTATTTTGTATATGTCACATGATAAAGACGATGTGCACATCATCTCTACGGAAATGGTGCAAAAGGTTCAGAAAAATGCACAAATCCATATCGTGGTATGGTATAATATGAGAAAAGAATTCTGTATGCTTTTTTAATAGAGTTTATGTAAATTAGTTATGATAGTTCCAAGGGTTGATTTTAATTCTGAGATTATGCAGTGCCATACATGTGGAAAAGATGTTTTCTACAAAGTTGTTCGCCCTGAGCCTGC
>NZ_NFKD01000075.1:0-19141 GCF_002160215.1 Bacteroides sp. An19
AACGGAAGCCAAAATCCTGCAGCTTCTCGCCGAAAACAAGAATGAGGTCATCCGCCGCGAAGCCATCCTGAGCCGTTGCTGGAATACGGAAGACGATTTTTTCGCATCCCGTAGCCTGGATGTATTTGTCACCAAACTCCGCAAGCTCTTTACCGATGATCCGGATGTGGAAATTAAGACCGCAAGAGGTGTCGGACTGATGCTGGTGGCAAAGTAACGTATCGGAATACATAACCTTACGGGAAAGGATTCCATTCAGGTTTCCTTTTCCGTACTTTCCCTGTCCTTTAAATAAGCGTACAGGGTGGCTTTGCTTATGCCTGAAGCCTTGAGAATGTCAGACACGGTGCACGCACGGGAATCATAAAGCTTCATGGCAAGTTCTATGCGTCCTGCATCGGCTTTCGGTCTCCCTCCTTTGCGCCCCCTTGCCCGTGCGGATTCCAGCCCTTCAAGGGTTCTTTCACGGATAATGTCACGCTCAAACTGGCTCACGCCTGAAAATACGGCAAAAAGCAGTTTACCTTGCGGAGTGGTCGTGTCAAGCCAAGGCTCTTTAATCGAACGCAGATCTGCACCCGTTGCGCCAATACGTTCAGCCAGCATAAAAAGCTCCTTTACGGAACGCCCCAATCTGGTCAGCTCACATACGATAACTGTATCTCCTTCACGAAGCGCATCCAGCATCTTATCCAGTTCAGGTCTTAGTTTTCCCGCGCCAGACACTTTTTCCTGATAAATACGCTCGCATCCCTCTTTTTTCAACCGGTCTATCTGCCGGTCAAGGTGCTGGTCATTCTTCGAAACCCTTGCATATCCTATAATCATGGTCTTGTCTGTAATATGTCATACATACTATTTTTCATACTTTGATAAAAAGACCGGTTTTCAGACAAACAGGAACAGCATTTCCTGCACAACTTGGAAAGACCGGAACGTGTATGAAAAACCTTCGTTTTTTGAAATTAGCTATTCTGATTTCGTTTCGTTTTCAAACAATCGGAGTTGACGCTTGTCACTATCCTCCTTGTTCCTTTTCGCCAACCGTTCACGTTCAAATTCCAACATTCCTGAAACCGTTTGCCTAAAAAAAGCCCTTTGCATTTCATTGGTTTTGTGCGGAGCAAATTTATCTCCTTCTTCGCGAATCCAATCCGAATAAATGTCAATGAATGCCTGTACCAGTTCCTCCATCGATGCAGGTACACGCATGACTACCGAATGGATTCCGGCACGGCTCTTCCTGCCGGCTCCTTCCCGCTTCCCACCTCTTTTTGATTTTGATACATTTTCATTTACCATACTTCCAATTAATCAAATTCATTTGTTTTTATTCCTTCACGGTGATGTGCGCATCAACAAAGCAACCTCCGAATCCGGAATTTGCGTCAGGTTGTGTATAACTGACCGTGACAAGGGTTTGCCCAAGGAATGTTTCAATCTTGTCTATAACAGCCTCCATTGGTCTGCCTAAACCTGTGGCTTCAGCGGACACTGATACAAAATCTCCTTCTTTCATCTTATTTAAATTTTTATTCTTATCCACCATAAATGACACCTTTTTTCATCGCAAAAGTACAATAAATTTTGATTATGTAACAATTTCAATAGTTAATCTACATGAATTTGATACAATGAAATTACTTTCGGAAAAATGGCTTCTAATGGATGCACTCGTCGGGAGTGCGGGTGCACCCCCTTGCCGTGCAGGCGTTCCCCGACCGATGATTTTTCTGAGTGTACTTTGTGTACCGACCTATGTGCTCTTTCCACACTTAGCATTTGCAAATTCCGTCCGAATGGCTTAACTTTGCTTGCGAGGTTATAGCACACTATGACCCTAAATGGTCGTGTGCGAGGGGACCCCCCTCGACCCCGTCCGCCATCGGCAAGCTCGATGGCGATGCAAACGGATATCCACCAACGAAAAGAGAAAGATTATGGCAAAGACAAGCATCAACGTAAGACCCTGCAACATCGGCAGCGCGGAACGGCACAACCTCCGCAGCAAAGAACTCGACTACATACGACCGGAACTCTCCCACCGCAACGAGCAATGGTCGGAAATGAAGATAGCAGACGTGCTGGAGGACATAAGGGAAAAGTACAGGCAGCACACCGGGCAGTCCATGCAGAAGAAGGCGACACCCATCCGGGAGGGAGTGGTCGTAATCGAGGACGGCACGACACTCCGGCAACTTCAGGACTTTGCCGGGAGGTTGGAGGAACGCTTCGGAATACACACGTTCCAAATCTACACGCACAAGGACGAGGGAGCCAGCGTTTGGGACGGGAACGCGGAAACATGGAAGCCGAACTATCATGCGCACATGATTTTCGACTGGACGGACGGGGAAACGGGGAGGACCCGGAAGCTGAACAAACAGGACATGGCGGAAATGCAGACCATACTGGCGGAATGCCTTGGCATGGAAAGGGGCATTTCTTCCGACCGTAAGCACCTTTCAGCCATCCAGTACAAGAATATGGTCGAAGCGGAGAAAGCGGCGCAAATCGAAAAAGAATGCCGTCAGATGGAGAATGAACGCAACGCCATCGAGGAAAAAGTGAAACAGGCAGGGGAAAAGCTGGGGGACACCCAAAAGAAGCTCAAGGAAGCATCAGCCGAAATAAAGGTGGAAAAGCTGAAAGGGGCGGCAGCCGACACGGGAACAGCCTTGCTGAAAGCCGGGACGACCGTCATCGATGCGACAGCCAGCCTTTTCAACTCCGGAAAGGTCAAACGGCAGGAGCAGGAGATTGCGGAACTGAAAAGGGAGAATTACGAACTGGAGATGAAAAGCCAAAACCTCCAGAGCAACCTGCGTACAGCAAACGCCCAAAACGAAAGGGAACGGGAAGCCACACGCAGGGCAGTCAGAACCGGAGAAGAAAGGCTGAAGCCGATAACCGAACTGTTCCCCTGTATGGAAAACGCCAAAGAAAACATCGAGGAGCTCCGGGAAATGGGTGTCAGAGACAACGATATCCGGCTCCTGCTCACAGGAAAAGAGATAACCTATTCAGGATTCCTGTACGACCGGGAACGCAGAAAAAAGCACCAAGTCAATGAAGTGAAGATAAACATTGCCAAAAGCAAGGCTGGAAATACGACCATTTGGCTGAACAAAATTCACTTCAAGGAATTTTTCAAACAGCTATGGATAAAACTACAGAAGATATTCGGATTAGGCACAAACAAGGGTATCCATATGTAATTATGTTTTTCAACATAAATTTAACATACAATTACATAAATACATATAATTTAACGCGCAGAAAAGTCCGTCCCTATTCCTGCTATGCTGACAATTTGCTTTCCCTTGTCAACGGAATTATGACTTTTGGAATGAATTTCGTGACATTCCGCTAAAAATTTCTTTGACTTGTTTATATGCATAACTTGTATATACTTATCGCCTTTTTTGTTTTAACTAAATTTTAGCTGATTATCAATCAATTACGGAAAGTATTTAACATCTTATTATGACTTTTGGAATACAAACTATGACTTTTGGAATGGATTTTTCGCCTCAAACTATGACTTTTGGAATGGATTTTTATAATATCGATGACTTTCATTTGTACAAGTCATAATAATAGCTATCTTTGCAAAACAACATAAAGCCAATTGGATTATGGAACGCACGAAACAGAAAAAAAACAACGGAGTAGTAGTCAGAAACAAAGACCAGATGCAAAGCTACATCATGACTACGGCAAAATATGATTTCAATGTGTACGAAAAAAGGATTCTATACAGGCTTGTAGAACTCGCCCAATGTGAATTGCAGGGGTTGAAATTCCCGGAAGATTGTAGAAAAGTGGAGCACACGCTTTGGGGAAACTTAACAGTGACCCTCCCGGTCACATCGATACTATCCAATGAAGATGACAATAACTATACAAAAGCGAAAAAAGCCTTGATAGCCTTGTCTCAGAAATATTTTGAATATGAAGATGAAAAAACATGGGAAAAGATAAATATCATTGTTTTGCCAAAAATTCAAAAATACAAGAGCACGTTCACGTTTCAAATAGACCCAAGGATTTGGAGCTGCTGCCTTGACTTCACTAAAGGATTCCGCAAATACGAGTTAGTGACAGCCATGAACTTCAAAAGCGTCTATACAATGCGCTTCTATGAACTGATGAGCGGTCAGAAAGCGAAAATGTCATTCTCACTTAACCATCTCAAGGAAATGTTCCAGGTAACCGACAAATACAAACTGACGGCGGATTTCATACGAAAAGTCATTGAACCGGCAAAGAAAGAGCTGGACGAGTGCTCCCCCTATACTTTCGAGTGGACCCCTCAGAAAGAAGGAAAGAAAATTGTTGGGTTCTGTTTTTATCCGATACTACAGCCGCAGTTCAGGGATAATGACCTCTACCGGCAGGAAATCCAGAAGCAGACAAACCTTTCATGGGATCTGAATAGGCAAGTGCTTGGCTACTTGAAGCTCTCGCTTGGATTTTCAGACAAGGAAATCAAGAACAACCGGGCTGTTTTCATTGCCGCACAGTTCGAACTGCCGGACATCCTGGGGGAACTGGCTATACTGAAAGGCAAATCGAGAGATAAAGGCAATCCCAAAGGGTATATCATCAATGCACTTAAAGGAAAACTGAAGGACAAACAAGGATGAAGCCGGGATATTTGAAACGGATAATCCCAGCTTCAAATGTTATAGGTCTCTTATTTTTTGGATTGTCCTGTCAGGCAGCACATCCAACCCATAGAATAATTCATTCTTATTGTACCCTAAAAAATCAACATACTTCAGGATTTGGTTGTAATTGGATTGTGCAAATTCCACGTCCTTATTTCCGTCCATATCAAAACATATGGGTTCATGGTGGGCTATTCGGTTCCTAAAACTTTTGATTTCCATCAACTCGTTGTAAATTGCCCTTTGCCCCAACCCTTTGGTCTTGTGCGGAAAGATAGCCAATAGACTCTGACCGCCTTTTCGGAATGGCTGTTTGTTGAAAAGATAGGTCCAGAAGCCGAAGCTTACCGAAGATACCAACCTGTCATGCGTGTACTTCCCCGCATCCGATAGTTTTGAGATGTAACGGGTTACATCTGATACCTGTGGACTGCTCTCTAACATTCCTCCTGCATGAATCTGCGTCCGAATCCAATCTTCATCACCGAAATGACGCTTATAGTGTTCATTTACCGCATTGCGAAAAACGACTTCAAACAATCCAAGTACGCCATAAAATTTCTGGCACAATTTCAAATTGTGCCTGTATAGTATGAGTGCCTTATTCTTGTCCCCAGCACAAGCATTTAGGTATCTGCTTAAACGGGCTTGGGAGAAAGCCGCTTCATAATCGTTGTATTTCATGATTTCTATTGTTTTATTTGCAAATATAAATACAAATGCGTACTTTTGCAAAGTAATCCCCTGTCGTCCCTGTCGAAAGACAAACTTCAGGGTTTTGTTTTTTATGCCATTATACAGAATAAAAAAACGGCTTCAATTCGCCGACACTCCCGTTTCATTTAATCCTCCAAAAACAGCATATTGCACTCTTCGCACCTGATCCACAAACCGGATTTTCCCCATACATGGTTTCCGCATCCACAAGTGTATCTCTTGCGTTTCCCGCTTTTCTCCCAATCCCCCTCCTTATCTTCAGCTTTTTCTGTATCTGCAGATTTTCCCGGTGGAGGTACAGGCGCTGGAAGCATCCGGAAAGAAGCGGGCAAAGGTCTGTATTTCAAGCGTAGGTTCTCCAATTCATCAGCCCCAAGCGCATTGAAAACCTTATCAAACAAACCGCCTTCAATTACATAATGAGACATCTGTTGCCCTGTTTGCTTCCCTCCCGGTTCTCCCGTATCTGTCGGCATCAGACCGACCTGTATCATTTTAGACGCCCATTGCTTGTTATGATAACAGTTCCGGCTTGGATTCCCAAAATCATGCTGCCAAAGATGGCACATTTCGTGCACTAAAGTCGAATGCCATTCTTTATCCGGTCGATCCATAAAATCCGGATTGATACTGATTTCATGGATGATTTTCTTTTGCATTGAATCCCCTTTCCATCGGTCTGCAGCGAAAAAACCATAAGAACCTCCTTTCCGGCTCATATTCACAATGCATTCTGGCAGCTTCCCTTCGAACAGGCGGTTATTATAGAACTGAAACAAATCGTCAAGCGTCTTAAACTGTATAGTCGTTATCATTTTTCTGATGTTTATTTTCTTACAAAAGTATTATTTTTAATGTACATTACAAAAAATAGTTTATTAGTTGTTTAGTTTATTAGTGGATTAGTGTATATACGCTTCTTATACTTTATTGTTTATCAAATATTTATATAAAACATAATGTACATTACAAATATTAGTGTTTTAGTGAATTAGTGGAAATAACACACACATGATGCACAAAGATTAAATTCTTGTCTTCCAAATAGTCCAATAAGGATATGTCCTATTCCATCTTAAAATGCAATAGAGAAAACGGGAGTGAGTAAACGGAAAAAATAAAATCGTTGATTCATTTGATTTATTCTGCATTTAATAGTAATTTTGCCACTAATCAACTAATTTTAGTGATTTAGTTTTTCAGTTAGCATTTATAACCAACAGTATGGCGAAAATAGTATCAATAATCAACCACAAAGGAGGTGTCGGGAAAACGGCAACTGCGGCTAATTTAGGTGCAGCACTGCAAATTCGGGGAAAACGGGTACTGCTCATTGATATGGACGCACAGTCAAACCTGACGGACTGCTTAGGAGTTTCCACAGAACTTGACGATACCATTTATCAAGCCATGAGAGGCTACAGTCGGCTTCCGATTGTAAAGAACGAAGACGGTCTGGATATTGTACCGTCATGTTTGGATATGTCAGCAATAGAAATGGAAATAATGCAAAAGTATGCACGGGAGCAGATTCTTCACAAATTACTCCGCCCGGTACAGGAACAATACGATTATATTCTTATAGATTGTCCTCCATCCTTATCTATACTGACTATCAACGCAATGACTGCTTCGGATTGTATCATCATCCCCGTAGAAGCAGAATACTTAGCAATGCGAGGAATGGGCAGGTTGACAAACGTCATCCAAGAAGTAAAAAACAATCTGAACCCTAAATTGCGCATTTCTGGAATACTGATTACCAAATACGACAGACGAAAAAATTTCAATCAAGATATACAAGAGATAATCCGTGACACTTTTCAAGGGGATGTGTTCACTACTACAATCCGAACCAATGTCGCCATCGGAGAAGCAACAGCTGCTAAACATGATATATTCCACTATGCGCCAAAATCTTCAGGAGCGGAAGATTATGCTTCATTTTGTGATGAATTTCTAAAAAAAGAATCAACATTCAATTAATACAGCCGTATGGAAAACAAAAGGAACAACCTGAGAGAAAACATGAAAGCCGGGCTAAGTTCATTGGTAAGACCAACGACAGAAGCGATAAAGCAACCGAATTTACGTACACAAGAAAAGCCCAAATATAAAACCTGCAATTACATAACAGACCCTTCACGCCACAACCGGCTGAAACGATATGCAACAGACAACGGAATGACCTTACTTCAAGCATTCAACGAAGCCATAGATCTATATTTAAGCGACAAGGGAGAAAGATATGCTCCATAGTTTAGTTTCCATAAAAAAAGGGATGCCACACACAGGCATCCCAAAAACATACAGACAAGGATTCACACATTCAATTTATTATCTGTAATAGTCAAGACTTGTTCTGACAATGTCTATACTATCTGACAAAAAAAGTGTCCGATGTCTGCTGCGAAGATACGCAACTATTCTCACTCTCGCAACCAGACGTGGCAATAGCGTGCTCATCAGGCTGCATTTTTCCGGCATCCTGCAACCGATATCTCCTTGCCACCTCAATACCTTCGAGGAAAGTCTGCATTGGAGTTTTCCCAAAACAGTATTTTCCGGAGTGCGTTCTTTGGGTGTTATAGGAGTCCATCCATATGTCAAGGTCTGCCTGCAGCTGCTCTATCGAAGCGTATATCTTCTTCCTGAAGGCGATGGCATAGAACTCGTTCTGTACTGTCCTGTTGAAGCGTTCACAGATTCCGTTCGTCTGCGGGCTCTTGGCCTTGATTTTTGAGTGGTCGATGTCCTCAACGGCAAGATACAGCTCGTACTCGTGCGTCTCCCTGTTTCCGCAGTATTCAGTCCCACGATCCGTGAGCATCCTCATCAGCTTCAGGTCATGCTGCTCGAAGAACGGGACCACCCTGTCGTTGAGCATGTCCGCAGCGACGAGCGCGTTCTTCCTGTCGTAGAGTTTGGCGAATCCGATTTTGGAATAAGTGTCGATGACGGTCTGCTGGTAGATGTGCCCCACGCCTTTGATATACCCTACATAACAGGTGTCCTGCGCCACAAGGAAGCCGGGATAATAGGTCTCTATTTCACCGTGCGCCTGTTTCTCCGCCCTGGCCTTCTCCAGCGCGGCCACCTGGTTCTCGTCAAGCACGATGCCTTCCTGCTCCACCTTGGCGGAAAGTGCCTTAAGCCGTTTCTGGAAGGTCTCCATGTCATGCCTGAGCCAGATGGACCGTACTCCTCCGGGGGATACGAGGATGCCTTTCTTGCGCAGTTCGTTGGATACCCGCACCTGTCCCAATGCCGGATTGTCTATGGCCATCTGGATGACCGCCTGTTCTATGCGCTCCTCCACACGGTTCTTTATCACCGGCTTCTTCCGTGAAATCTCCTGCAGGGCAAGCTCTCCGCCCTGCTCGTACAGTTCCTTGAAACGATAAAAACTGTCACGGCTGTAACCCATTATCTTGCAGGCACGTGACACGTTCCCCAACTGTTGGGACAACTCAAGCAGTCCCAGCTTGTTCTTGATGACTTTTTCTGATGTGGTCATAACTTAATCTGGCTTTATGTTACAAATATAATCTTTTTATCCATAACTGTCAGATTAAGTCTTGACTAATTCATATTATCCAATCCAACCTTCCATAACCTATATTATTTTTCAAAACGACATCAGCTTAGAATTTCTTGCGCATGCCAATCGGCAGTTTCAGTTGTGCAAATTCGTCCCCATCTACAATAGTCGCCCCGCCGTTCACATTTCTCATTTCTTCGATTGCAATCAGTCTTACTTTCCGTTCTAAATTTTTCTTTTCCATAAATTCATCATTTTATTGTTATACATTTTATTATAATTCAAATTCAAAAGATGTCAGAAGTTCGCCTGACAGGTTCATGGCAACCATATCATTCTGCTTCTCCCAGTCGTTCCCGGAGTCATCCCATTTATACAAAGCGATATAAAGCGCACCGTCAATGCCTTCATTATAAGTCTGCTTGGCAACCACATCAGCGTATTCCTTTTTGCCACTGTTCCATACAGCATATTCAATGGCATATCCGCTTTCATCATACATGTAATTCAAAATGTGCGATTTATCCCATTCCCCTGTTACGCCGTTCCACTTCAACACTTCTTTCTGTGCCAGACGTTGCTCTCCGTCATACACATAGTTGTATTTCAAAGTCGGAGACAGATACTTTCCACATACCGACTTACGGTACACAGTCTTGGCTGTGACAATCCCATCCTCAGAGGTTTCTGCATTGTATGCAAACCCACACTCGCCATATACGTTCAATGACGCTAAAAAAATCGTTGTTGCTGTAATAATTTCCATATCTTGCTATTTTTATTATTTCGTCTTTATTTCCTTTTACTGACACAAAGGTAAGAAGGATGTATCCCCTTTCAGGTTATCAGAATGTTATCATTAAGTTAATCATCTTCATACTTTAAGATGTCGGCAGGCTGGCATTCCAAGGATTTACAGATTTTATCAAGCATAGAAAACCTGACTGAAACGACACGGTTGTTTTTCAGGTTGGAAAGGTTGGCTATAGACACGCCTGTTTTTTCCGAAAGTTCCTTCAACGTCATTCCTCTTTTATTTAAAACGATATCGAGATTTATCTTTATTGAATGCATAATTACAGGTAGTTAATCTGTCAGTGAAAAGCAGGAATAGAAAGCCAGTATACGGTCTTTCAGCAGATATGTATATTTAGCCTGTGACTGTTGGGAAAGCGCGTCGGCAAGTTTCATCTTGATTTCATTGTATTCGAATACAGTCGATTTCCCGGCTGCATATTTTTCCAATGCATACCGATGTGCTTCCTGATTGGCTATTACTGCTTTCGTGGTGGAACGGTATTTCTCGAATGCGGATATCGCATCCGTATAAGCCTGCTCGATGTCTTTGTACAACTGCTTTTTCTCGTTTTCCAATGACAGTCTCGCATTATCCTCATCGATACGTGCCGCCCTCACCTGGTTCCGAGTGGAAAACCGGTCAAACAACGGGATGCTGATTGTAAAGCACAGGCTTTTCTGCATGTTGTTGTTAAGCTGCCTCCGGAACGTCTCGCCAAGTCCGCTCCCGTTGTCGTAATAGTTCGTGTTTATTCCGGCTGCGAATGAAAGGGTCGGGTAATATCCGGACTTGGCTATCCGGATGCCTTTCGTCTTGCTCTGCAGGGTGTAATATGCCTGACGTATCTGAGGCATACAGGTCAGGGCGGACTGATAGATGCTCACCGGGCTCAGCGTGTCGGCGATGGCAATTTCTCCGCCAAGCGAATCGATGTCAAACTGCTCATGCCCTTTCAGCTCCATCAGTTGTGCCAGGTCAAGATAGGCGAGCCGGAGAGAATTTCTCGCTTCTGTAGCGGTCAGCTCGTCATCCGCCAGTTGGGCACGCACATCATAAAGTTGTGATTCAGCAGCCTTTCCGTTCTCGATAAGAAGCTGCGTGCAGGCTTCCTGCTCCTTGGTCAGCTGTATCTGTTCCAATGCTATACGGTAGATTTCCTTGTTCAGAAGAATCTGGAAATAGGCTCCAGCCACGTTCAGCGACAGGTTGTTCTCTATCAGTTCCCGGTTCGCCTCTGCGGCAAGCAGGTCGAAGCGGTTCTGCGCAATGGATGCCGTCCGCTTGAATCCGGCAAATATCGGGATTTCCGTAGTTACAGAGAAAGACGAGTTCTGTATGTTGCTGTCCTCATACGTGTTGTTCTGGTTCAACGAGCGTCCGAAAGTGAAGTTCTGCGAGGCACCTGCATTCAGATCCGGAAGGAAACTGTTCCTTAATGTATTCCTCTGCACTTTCAAGTTCTGAATCTGGTTATCGCTTTGCTTTACCTCAATGTTGTGTGTCACTGCATAGTCGATACACTCTGCAAGTGTCCATTTTTTCACTTGTGCCTGTACGTTTCCCTGACAGGCTAATAATCCGGCAAAAGCCAGTATAGATACTAATCCTTTCATATTTCGTCCTTTCTTATTCGTTTTTCGCTCTACAAAAGTAGACAGACAAAGCCACGGACGATGTTATCGGAAAGTTATCAAAAGGTTAAGAAAAATCCATTCCTACAACCCGAATATCGGATTATAGGAATGGAAACAAATTAATCCAACTGGTCAAACTGCTCGTTCCACAACCGGCTGTAGATTCCGCCAGAATTGAACAGTTCCTTGTGCGTACCCGTCTCGGCTACCTGACCCTTGTCGAGTACCACAATCCTATCCGCGTTCTTCACCGTGCTCAAGCGGTGCGCAATGACAATGACGGTCTTTCCCCGTTTAGCCAGTGCATCCAGCGTCTGCTTCACATGCTTCTCCGATATGGAATCCAGCGAGGAGGTCGCTTCATCAAAAATCAGAATCTCCGGTTCCTTATACAGGGCGCGTGCGATAGCAATGCGCTGCCGTTCTCCCCCGGAAAGGGAAGCACCGTGCTCGCCGATATAGGTCATGTATCCGTTGGGCAGACGCTCGATGAAATCCTTCAGCCCGAGCTGTTCCACAAGGTCTACAATCCGTTTCATGTCCGGCTGCAGGTCTCCCACCGCAATGTTCTCGATGATTGTCCCGGCAAACAGCTCAATCTGCTGCGGCACCGTACCAACCCGGCGGCGTAAGCTCCGGTTGCTTATCTGGGCGATGTCATATTCGCCGATGCGGATCTGACCGGACTGGATGGGATAGATATGCTGCAAAAGGGAGATCAACGTGGTTTTTCCCGAACCGCTCTCACCGATGACGGCGGTGGTCTTTCCTTTTCCTATCTTCAGGTTCAATCCTTTGAACACTTCTTTCCGCGAACCGTAACGGAACGACACGTTCTCAAACGTGATGTCACCGATCATGTCCGGTTCAAGCTCTATCTTTTGGCTGTCGTCCTGTTCACGCTCCAGATCCATAATCTGAAACAGACGGTCGGCTGCAATCAGTGCGTCCTGAATGGTCTGGTTGGAAGATATCAGCGAGCCGATGGGCGAGATGACGTAGCTGATGAGCGAATAGAACACCATCAGTGTTCCTGGTGTCAGTTCCTTGTCGATGACCAGCACGCTTCCCATCCAGAGCACCGCAATGGTGATGGCTGTGGAGACGAACTGGATGCCACCCTGTGCCATGATCGCTCCGTAAATGCTGCGGAACGTGTTCTTCAACAGATGCACGAAGCGGGTCTCCGTCTTCAGGTTGGCAAAGTCCTCTATGCCGAAACGCTTGATGGTGGAGATGGAGTTGATGGATTCCACCAGTTGTGCCTCCAAGTCCGCGCTGCTCTCCATGATACCACGCTGGTATTTCCGATTCAGCCGGTTGAACCCCCAGAAGATAAGCAGGAAAAGCGGTGCGGATGCCAACGTCACAAGGGCAAGCTCCCACGAATACACGAACATCAGACCCACAGAGAAAAGCAGGATCATCATGTTCACCACCAGATCGAGCGACACGTTGTTAATGAAATTCCGGATTTTCACCGCATCGTTCACACGCGAGATGATCTCACCTACACGCATCGTGTCGAAGAACTGTTGCGGGAGTGTCAGCAGGTGCTTGTAATATCCTAATATCAAGGCGGCATCGATACGCTGCCCGGTCTTCAATGCCAGGATGCTCTTCATGGCTCCGATAAAGGTGCGGAGAATCAATATGACAATCATCACCACGCCCATCAGATTGAGCAGGTTGATGTTTCCGTCCACCAGCACGTAATCGGTGATTTTACCCACATATACCGAGGTGGACAGTCCGAGAATGCTGTACACCAACGCCCCGAACACCGCCTGCATCATGACGCTCTTGTGCGGTGCCAGCAGTGAGAAGAACTTCCGCGTCATGCTGGTTTTCATGTTCCCTTTCTTGAAGGTCTCTTCCGGTTCCATCAGCACGAGTACGCCCGTCCACATCCTCTTGAACTCTTCGTCCGTCACCTTGTGCATCCTTCCGTCTCCCGGGTCCATATAGGTGATGTGTCCCTTCTCTACCTTATAGATGACCACGAAGTGCTGCAGGTGCTCATGCACAATTACATGGGCGATGGTCGGTTTCGGAACGATGGCAAGGGCTTCAAACTGTGCCCTCACGCCTTTTGCCGAAAGTCCGAGCCGGTTGGCAGCCTCTATCAGTCCCAGCACGTTTGTACCTTTCTGGTCGGTGAACGCGTACTGCCGGATGCGGGCAACCGGGAACTGCAGCCCGTAATGTGCGCAGACAGAGGCAAGGCATGCCGCGCCACAGTCCGTAATGTCATGCTGTTTTATCTTGATTCCTTTCTTATACATAGTCATTCTGTTTTTTCCGTTTTTCCATTCAATTCAATTTCGCTACCATTGTCTCGTTCTCATATTGTTTCGGGTTCACCCATCCGTCCATCTTCTGATAGAGCAGGTCGAACAGCGAACGGCGTGTCACCATGAAGTGTGCGTTCACCGTCATTCCTTTTTTCAGTTTCCCTACCCTTCCGTTCTTCAGCTGTAGGTAGTCACGCTCCATCTCGCATTTCACCTTGTAGAAGGAATTGCCTTGGCTGTCCGTCAGGAAGTCCGATGATATATCCTTTACTCTTCCCGGTATCGTTCCCCATTCGTTGTAGTTGAACGATTCCACCTGCACGTTCACCGGCATACCCACGCTCATAAACCCGATGTTCCTCGGCGTGACATAGACCTCCAGGCAGAGCGTGGAGTCGGGGCTGATGACCGCCAGCGACTGACCAGCCTGAATGCTGCTTCCGCGGTACACGCCGGAGAACTGGTCTACCGTCCCGTCCACCGGGCTGCGCACAATATACATGTCCTTGTCCTTTATCTCCTGATTCAGGCTGGAGTTCATCTCATTGTATGTGTTCCGGTAGGTGTTCTGGTCCGCCTGCCAGGTGCTGAGTTGGCTCTGTACAAGCGATGCCAGTTCGTTCTGCTGGCTTTTCAGCTTGAAGTAGTAACTGTCGTATTCCTCTTCCGAAATGACCTTCTTCTCAAAAAGCGTCCTGTTCCGGGTGTATTCCTTTTCCGCCTGTGCCAGTGCCGTTTCCAGTTCCTGTTTTTTCCGGATGAAATAGGCGTATTCCTGCTGCCTTACCGGGGAACTGAACCGTTCCGGACGTTCACCGTTCGCCAAAAAAGCAAGGTCGGCAAGCTGTGCGCTGCAGTCGTTCAACCGGCTGGTCTGGTAATTGATCTTGTAGTCCGAATTGTTGGTTCGGAACCGGAGAATCACATCTCCCTTGTTCACCTGGTCACCTTCCTTCACGAATACCGAATCAACGATTTCTGTAATGGAGGAAGTGATTTCCGCCTTTTCCGCTACAGGTCTTACCACGCCGCTTCCCTGTACGGAGATATCCACATAGATAAAGGGAAGTGCCACTAATGTGACGGTCACGGCAAGCAGGACAACCCAGTAGATCACCTGCGATTTCGTTGTGTGCTGATAGATGTACGTCTCGATACTGTTCTCTATCCATTCGTTCGGTAATAGCATATCTTTTTTAAATTAAAAACGGTTACTTCTGTTTCCTTTTCACAGGACAAAAGTAACCGTTCTAAAAAATAGGATATGTTATGCTTATGTTATCGTTAGGTTAATGCTGGCATTCGTCTTTCGCAATACTTTTTGAAAGAAGGTTTATAAAAACGATAATAAAAGGTATTAATAATATAGTACAGATTATAGAACCTTCAAATCCAAATAATCCGCCATTTACTAAATTATAAGACGGCATATCCAAATTTATAATAGGCTGAAAGAATTCACAACCACTAACTTTAAACCCAAAAATTGATCCTTGTATCCAATTCCACGCACAATGAGCTATTACAGACACCCATAGACTTTTAGTATATAGAAAAATACATCCGTCTAAAATTCCAAACAAAAAGAGGTTAACAACAGAACAAAAATTCACATTAGGATTTGCTAAATGCATTGCAGAGAAAATAATTGCGGTTATTATTAAACATAGCCAAACATTTAATCCAGATCGGCATAAACGTGTCAATAGATATCCTCTCATTATAATTTCCTCATAGAAAGCACCAAAAGTAAACATCAATAGACTCAATGATAAGTCTTTCAAATTCCAATGTACCGATACAATAGAAACATCACCACTTAATAAACAAATCAAAAAACCAATAGCAAACACTATAAACGTCCACACAACAACCAAACTTGAATGTTTCCATACAAAGTGAGTAGTACATAAACCCAGTTCACTTAAAGGTCGTTTGTCTATAATACAATGTTGAAGCCAAATAACCAAGAAAACCATTATAGAAGAAATAATTGCAGATAAAAAAGAATATTTCACACTTTCAAAATCTGTTGAACCGATCAATGACAATGTGCTCTCTACTCCTATTAAAGATGCAATAAAAAGAAGCACTAAAAATATTAACAAATCAGCCCATAATGGAACTCTAACTTTATTTTTTTTCTCGATATAACACATAAGCAAATAATCTAATTAAAACAGGATGTAGTAATATTTGTTTATTACTACATCCTGTTTATAATTCAACATTTATCAAAACCATGATTTAATCTCATTCCATGCCTTATGGCAAACTTCACCCGCTAAAGTCCAAATACTTTTACCACCATAGACTTCTAACTCTTCTTTTTTACTAAGCTCTACATATGATTCATTCTTCATTATAAACTCTCCTTTCTATTAGACATTTTTTCTAACATTTAATCCTTTAATATTGACTTCATTAACGGTCTGGAACAGAATCCCATCCTTCCTGAAAATCACTTGCTATTTCAAATGACTCTACAAGAGCAAGAACTACTCTAATCCAATTACCGCCATCTACATCTCTCATTTCTTGTTGATTCAACTCAACCATAAATACATTTTCTTTCATGACTCACTAATTTTTATTAAAACATTTTTGAAATTAACTCTATTGCTTCTAAACCTAATGAAAAAGGGAAAATAATCATTCCACCATCAGTCAATCTCATTTCATCCACTGTCAGTTCTTTCATACCATTACATTTTAATGCATTAAACATATACAGGTATTCTTCCATTCAAAACGTCTACAATCGTATTTATCAAAATATCCAAGGCTCCACCGCCATTGATATCCTGTTGTTCCTGCAGGTTCATGGTACGCATCATTTCATTCTTTTCCATACACTACATTTTTACTTTACCAACAAATGATAATTCTCTCGATAGGATTCAACTTTTCCAACTGTTCCTCTGTCGGAGGGAAATACCCGCCTGTAATTGACAGGTTCTCATCTTTGTTCAATTCTTTCATACGCAATAATTTTATTTGTTAATACTATCCTCATTTCTGATTCTCTCAAATACTATTCTTTCCACTATCTAAGTTTGAGAATATCCAAGAGATTCTTGTTTTTCAAGAAATCCGACAACCCATGTTCCGTACAGCTTTCACCGTCAGGTCCAGGTGCCACTCCTCCACTCACGTTTTTCAATTCTTCAATCTCTAAAGTTTTCAATTTGTTCTTTTTCATACGCGTTCTTATTTAATTGTTATTATAATATTGATTTGTTTTACTGATGCAAAGGTAATCCAACATTATTGGGGATTATGTTATGCTTATGTTATCGTTAGGTTAAAAATATCATTACTTCTATACAATTATTACTTTTACCTTTACATTACCTTCTTCATCAATATAATAAATTTTTTTTTCTTTTCCACCGTAAATATTACGCATGGAATCCTCGTTTAATTCAAATATACATTGCTTCATAATTCAAATAATTTTTGTTTCTATTTTTTCATGTTACAAATATATTCTATCATAATTCTATCAAATGTTATTTCAATGTTATCGAAAAGTTATTATTTTCGCACCCAAAATCTTATGTATGAAATATAGAAAGATTAACATAGTCGTTTTTATAGGAATAGTTGCCATCATTATTCTTCAAATACTATGGCTGTATAAGACATATACAGCACTTGAAAAGAATTTATATAAAGAATGTAATACAATCCTGCTGAAAGCCATTCGAAGAGAGATTTCCATTAGATTTCAGGAGGCACCCCAAGGAACTGAAATAGTAGGAACCAGTATCCCTTCTGATGCAAGTGAAAATGAATTAGCTCCTGAAATCGTAAGCCTGAACGAAGGGCTGTCTGATATAGAATTGGCAATTTCCTTGATAAAAATAGATTCGATAGCATCTGGTATGCTAAAAAAATCGGGTTTACAATGCCCTATTTTGATAAATAAAATAGATTCTAAAAACCAAAAGGTTTTATCTTCAAGCAACTCTAACGGATATGTTCATGGATTTGGAATAATGAAATCTAAAATCATACCTATCACATCCGACTTATCGCAAGGTATTCAAATGGTAGTTATTAGTCCGCATCGGATATTCTTAAGACAGATGGGATTACTGATTATAGCGACTATTATCATCATGTTTTTTGTAATCGGATGTATTACTTATCAGATAAAAATCATTAGCCGCATCAATAAGATTTCCCAAATACGGGAAGATTTTTCCTACGCGATGGTGCATGATATGAAGACCCCGCTTACCACCATATTCACGGCATTGAGCTTCCTGCACAGCGGAAGGCTGGATGACAAGCCGGAGACAAAAGAGAAATTCTTCAATGTCGCCAAGGAAGAGGCGGACCGCCTGCTGACACTGACCAACAAGCTGCTCACCATATCGAAACTGGAGAACAAGAAGATGAAGATGGAGTGTGAAAAGATTGCGCTGGAGCCGATGCTCGTCAGGCTGGCTGACAAGTTCAAGGTGAAATCGCACAAGCCCGTATCATTCGAGTTTGACTTGCAAACACCGGAGATATACGCCGATGCGGAATACATCGAAGAGGTGTTCAGTAACCTGATAGACAATTCCATCAAATATTCCAAAGAGCGTGTAGACATACGCATCTCGTCATCGAGAAACGACCTTTATTCCATTATCAAGATATACGACAACGGTCTTGGCATATCGGAAAAGGACCAGCGCAGCATCTTCAACAAGTACGAACGTGCGGCGGCTGGAAGCCGGAGCCGCAGGAAGAAAGCTCACGGTTTCGGGCTGGGTCTGAATTTCGTGCAGCAGGTAATCGAATCGCACAAAGGAAAAATCTTCGTCAACAGCATAGAAGGTGAGTTTACTGAATTTATTATCTATTTACCCTTAATGGTCAAAGAACTATGATAAAGCTACTACTCGTTGAAGACGATGTGAACTTATGCTACATCGTACAAGCAGGTCTGCAGGATGTCATCGGCGGCTATGAAGTGATTACCGCCGAAAACGGTCTGGAGGGTCTGCACGCTTGGGAGGAACACAAACCAGACATCATCATATCCGATATCGACATGCCCGAAATGGACGGGTTCGAGATGGTAAGGCGCATCCGTGAGACGGACGGAGAAACGCCCATCCTGTTCGCTTCCGCTATGACATCGCCCAAAGACGTGAAACACGGCTACGAACTGGGCGTGAACAACTACGTGAAGAAGCCGTTTGTACCGGAAGAGATAGACGCACACATCCACGCCATCCTGAAAATGAAGGAAGGTGCCAGAAGCAGGTCGGTAGAGGGGCACTGCAGGTTCGGTCATTACACGCTCGACACCGTACATGCCACCTTGCGTGATGACAACACGGGTAAAATCCGTGTATTGACCACAACGGAAGCCAAAATCCTGCAGCTTCTCGCCGAAAACAAGAATGAGGTCATCCGCCGCGAAGCCATCCTGAGCCGTTGCTGGAATACGGAAGACGATTTTTTCGCATCCCGTAGCCTGG
>NZ_NFKD01000076.1:0-18911 GCF_002160215.1 Bacteroides sp. An19
TGGTCCTTTTCGCTCCTGTTCTTCGTCAGATAGCCCGCTATCTTCCTCATCACAGAAGCGAAAATGCCTCAAAAACTCATCCCAAATCATCGCACGATAAATTCAAAACAGCTTCTTATAAATGTTCTTTATATGTCTTAAAATGGAAGTTCTGTCTGTCTGAAACAGTTCTGCCATTTGTGCTTGTGAAAGCCACACCGTATCCCCATCCATTCTGACATCTACGGTGGTTTGCCCATCAGCAGTACGGTAAATTACAATTTTGTCACTTAAGTTCATAATCTTATCTTTTGGGTTAATCCTTTTATTTCTTCTTCTTTTTCCGTATTTCTTCCGCCAGCCGGTAATGTATCGCCGCTTCTATTTCTTTGCCGGCTTGCGAAAGGGCATCGGCGAAACATTCTTGGGCACCGGCGTGCTGGGGTTTTAGCGAGGTTGCTTTGTCCAGGTCGGTCATGGCACCCTCGATGTCGCCTGTGTGCAGGCGCAGTTTGCCCCGATTGTATACGGCTTTGAACTCGTTGGGGCGTAGCTTGACGGCTTGGTTCAGGCATTCGCGTGCTTCACTTATCCGGTTGGCATTGAAAAGCGTGACGCCTTTGCGCACCCAGGCATCGACGTATTCGGGGTACAGTTCGATGGCTTTATCGTAGTTTGCTAGGGCGGCACGTGTGTCGTGGGCTTGCGTGATGCATTCGTTTCCCATCAGGTAATATTCTTCGGCATATTTTTGCAGGCTTTTCTTCGATTTCCGCATTTCTTCTTTCAGGCGGAGGTTTTCTGCCTTTAACCGGTTGATGATGCCTAACTTTTTACGGATAAAGCGTTGTTGCAAGGGCTTTTCGATGTCGTAGCGGGCATGGATGGCCTTGAAGAAATGGTCGAGGCAAGTTTCGAAGTCACCTTTGTCGAATGCTTTGACGGCAGCGGTATATTCGATGTCCGCCTGCGCCTGCTTCATGGCACGCTCGATGGCTTGCTGGTCGTTGAAATGGTGGGCGAAGGAAACGATTTCGGGACGCACGAAGATGTCGGCACGACTTATTTCCCGCTTCAGGCAGATGCCGTCCAGTGAGGTACACCGGCTTAATGCCACGTAGGTTTGTCCTCCGGCAAATACTCCTCCGGTAAAGTCTATAATGGCGCGGCTGAAAGTAAGTCCCTGGCTTTTGTGTACCGTTATTGCCCAGGCAAGCCGGATGGGATATTGCGTGAAGGTGCCCAGTTCTTCCTCTTCTATCTTATTCTCTTCTTCATTATACCGGTAGCGGATGTTGCTCCAGCTTTCGCGGCGCACGTCGAGTTCTTTTCCTTCTTCGGTGGTTACGTAAAGGATACCTTCGGCATCGATGCCTGAAAGGATGCCGATGGTGCCGTTTACCCATCGTTTCTCCGGGTCGTTCTTGATGAAGATGATTTGTGCACCGGGTTTCACGGTCAGTTCCATCAGTGTGGGGAGGCTGCTTTCGGGAAATTCGCCATGGATTTCACCTTTCAGCGTGACAGCATCGCCGGGCAGGGCGGCAAGGCGTTGTTCGTTGATGAAGTCTACGTTGTCGCGCCGGGTAGCCAATGTGATGTAAAGGTCGTTCTCGCCCGAGTCCAGTGGTGCCTGATAACGGGTGTTGAGCAGTTGTAAGTCGGCAGAGCCGACGGTATTGGTGCGGATGTGGTCGAGCACGTTGACAAATACGTGGTCGGTCTGCCTGTACACCTTGGTCAGCTCTACCGATACCAGTTCCATTTGCTGGAACACCCGTGCCGAGAAGAAATAGGGGTTGGGGTAGAAACGGTTGATGATTTCGCGCTCGTCGTTTTTCACTACCGGTTCCAGCTGGTACACATCGCCCACCAGCAGCAGCTGTTTGCCTCCGAAAGGTTCGCGCATGTTTTGTGAGTATACACGCAATACCTTGTCGATGAAGTCGATGATGTCGGCACGCACCATCGAAATCTCGTCGATGATGACCAGTTCGATGTTCTTTATCAGCTTGCGCCGGTCGGCGGTATATTTCAGGAAGCTTTGCAGTTTGTTTCCTCTTAGGCTGAAGTTGGGGTCATCGGGCAACAACGGATGAAAAGGCAGCTTGAAGAAACTGTGCAGGGTGCTGCCTCCGGCGTTGATGGCGGCGATGCCTGTAGGAGCCAGTACCACGTATTTCTTCTTCGTGGTCTGGCAGATGTATTTCAGGAAGGTAGACTTACCTGTTCCTGCTTTTCCCGTAAGGAATACGGATTGGCGGGTATACTGGATGAGTTTCAATGCATTTTGGAACTCGGCGTTGGCGGTATCTATTGTGGTGTGTCCGGTCATGGCAGCATTTTTTTGTTCGGGTTTCCTTTTCTGGCAAAGGTACGAAAAGCGGAAGAAATATAAAAGTATACTCAGGAAAGACCTTCTTGAAGTTGGTTGTTTTTTGTCAGTCAATAGGATTGTAAAACGAATATAACTTCGATGGCAGTTTCATATATACTGAAACTGCAGATGAATATATACTTCATCGGCAAAGTAAGTATATATTCGTTTCTCCAGATGCTATATGACTTTTTGTTGACCCTATATTGGCAAGTGGAAGAATATGATTTTTTTTGCCGGAGGGCTTGCATATTTTACGATAAATACATACTTTTGTAGTGTATTAGTTAAGTAGTACACTATGATGCACTAATTATCAGGCAAAGATTTCTGTTGAGGGCCCTGACGGGAAATTTGGCTGAGGATAAAAACACTGATAGATTATGTTGGAAATAAAGAATCTTTCGTTTAATTATGGCAGGCGCAAAAAAGAGGTGCTGAGCCATTTTTCTCTTTCGCTTCGGCAAGGGGGAATCTACGGGTTATTAGGGAAGAACGGAACCGGAAAATCTACTTTACTTGCTTTGATAAGCGGACTGCTTACCCCTTGTCAGGGAGAGATAATATATAAAGGTAAGGATGTGCGCCGCCGTTTACCCGATACGTTGTGCGACTTGTTTTTAGTGCCCGAAGAGTTTGAATTGCCTTCGCTCACATTGGCACGTTACATAAAGTTGAACAGCTGCTTTTATCCCCGGTTCAGTACAGAAGACATGAGGCGCTATCTCGACCTTTTCGAACTGGATGCCGACCTTAACTTGGGAACCCTTTCGATGGGGCAGAAGAAGAAGGTGTTTATGAGTTTTGCACTGGCGGCAAATACTTCTTTGCTATTGATGGACGAACCTACGAATGGATTGGATATTCCCGGCAAGAGTCAGTTCCGTAAACTGATAGCTTCGGGAATGAGTGATGAGAAGTGTGTGGTAATTTCTACGCACCAGGTGCGTGATATAGACCGTATGCTCGATCATGTGGTGATTATTGACGGAAGTCGTGTGTTGCTCGACCAGTCGGTGGCGGATATCTGCCGTACTTTGGTTTTCCGGGAGAGCAGTAGCCGCGAACTGGTGGGGCAGGCACTTTATGCTTTGCCTTCGGTAGAGGGGAACAGTCTGATACTGCCTAATGCTGGTGGTGAAGAGACTGAAATCAATTTGGAACTTTTGTTTGGAGCCGTGCTTGCCGAACCCGACAAAATAGCGGCGATGTTTCATGCTTAAAAAGAAAAAGATGAGGACAAATCAGTTTTTTGATGTGCGGCGGTTTGGGATGATGTGCCGCAGGGAGTTACTGGAACCGTGGAAAACACATTTGCTCCGGTTTGTAGCTTGTTATGCCGTATTGGCAGTTATACTGGTAGGATATGGAATGGAGACGTACAACCATTTGTCGCCTGGCACTCCTTTGGAATACAGTCATGCTTTGATGCAGTTTTTTATGGTGATTTTTTATGTGATGGGGATGCTGTTTGCTTCTTCTTTTATGGAGCGGATGAAGACAAAGACAGGCCGTATTGCTTTTTTGATAACTCCGGCTTCGGCTTTCGAGAAGTATCTTTCGCGCTGGTTGCTGGTGACGGTGGTTTTTATCGTTGCATTTGCAATAGCGTTCGGGCTTGCCGACCTGACGAAAGTGTTGGTTTGCAGGATGTTGTACAGCAATGTGGCAGAGCAGATAACCTTTGTTCCCTGGAGTGAAGTGTTTACTCATCCTTATGCTGGCTGGAGGCTGGGCGTAGTGGCAAGTAGTTTCTGCTTTTTACAGTCGTTGTTCGTGTTGGGCAGTGTGATTTGGCCCAAGAATGCGTGGATCAAGACATGTGCTGCCTTGATTGTCATCTTGTTGTTGCATGTGCAGGCAGTTATGGTAGTTTATCAGGTAAGAGGCAGTTTTCACCGCGGATTTTATCTGACGGACGAGGATATGAATCGTCTGGTTATCGGAGTAGGGATTGTCTGGGCAGTGTTCAACTGGACGTTGGCTTATTTTCGGTTTAAAGAGTCGGAAATCATTAATCGCTGGTAACTTATGGATTTTAAGGAAAGTAAAGCCATTTATCTGCAGATTGCCGACCGTATTTGTGATGAAATTCTTCTCGGCGTATATCCCGAAGAAGGGCGTATCCCTTCTGTGCGCGAATATGCGGGCATGGTGGAAGTGAATGCCAATACGGTGGTGCGCTCGTTCGACTACCTGCAGCAGCAGGGCATTATCTACAACAAGCGGGGCATCGGTTATTTTGTGGCTGCAGGTGCCCATCGGGTGATATACGACCTGCGCAAAGAACATTTCTTGCAAGAGGAGTGTGGATATTTTTTCAAACAATGTGTCATGTTGCATATTTCGGCGGATGAACTTGCCGGAATGTACCAGGACTTTATAACTGAATCAGAAAAAAACAAAAGTGTATGAAACGTACTACCTATATCATGATAGCCTTGTTGGTAGCAGGATTGCTGCTGACAAGTGGTTTTGCCTTTTATTTGACTCTTGAAACTCCTTCTCCCGAACGGACGGAATTGGGTGCATCGGGTACAGAACAAGTCCGTCCTTTGCCGGTTTGTAAATCGGTTAGGCTGGTGCTGGAGGAAATCGGAGAGCGTCCTGTTGTTATGCCGTTGGAAATATGTCCGGCCGATTCGGCAGGCGGCAGTCTTTCGTATGTTTCAGGTATGGAAAACTGTATGAAGGTTGAAACACTGGAAGACAGCACATTGTTGCTCAGTTTCAACTTTTCTGAAGATAGCTTCCCGGCTACGCTTGCATCTGCGTCTGATGGAAGGGTGTATACGCTTTCTTCCATGCGTCTGAAGCTTCCCGATGCGGTAAAGGCTGTAAGTATCGATATGCCATGTGCAGACGTTTCATTCAGAGGTATCGGGCGGGACACTTTTTCCATCCGGACGCAAAGTCCGACGAAACTGGAAGAGTGTATGTTTGATATGCTTTCGGTATCGGGTAATGGACTGGAACTGAGAAGCGGCCGCGCCGAGCATCTGCATGTAGATTTGGATGAAACTTACAACTGGCAGGTTCATGTAGGGTCATTTCATATCGGTACAGAGCATCTCTTTGGTAGTAACAGTCATGCTTGTGTGTGGCAAAAGGGTGAAAGCAAGGAGCTGTTATGGGAACCGAAGACAGACTATGCCAAGCTGAATGTGATGCTGGAAGAGGCAAGCCGGATAGTGAAAGAGGAATGAAAGATATTGTCCTCCTTACACTTCCTTGTTTTCCCCTTCCTGCTGGATGCACCAGAACTTAACGCCTTTGGCATCGGCAAATTCCTTCATCCGTCCTGCCGACTGGAATCCGCTGGCTACGAAATGCATAGGTACGAGCAAGCCTACCTGGAAGCGGTCGATGAACTGGCGGGCTCCTCGTGTATAGCCGTTCCCGATACGTCCGTCTATGGGAAACATTACGAGGTCGAAGCCGGCGGTAAGCTTGCGGATGTCTTTCAGTTCGCCCAAGTATTGTTTTTCTTCTTTCTCCGGGTTGATTTCCATACCAAATTCGGGGCTGTATATGGTTCCGCCTGTATAGTCATCGGTCAGGAAGCGGGCGTACCAGTTATTCAGATCGCCTGCGTGGAAGAGGGTTTTGCCTTCGGTGCGCACTATCCACGACACACCGCTATCGTTGCTTCCGGTAGCGGTGACATGGATATGTCTGTCTTGCCAGCTTCCTCCTTTGGCAAGCCAGGCATCGGCTTCGTCACGTCTGGCTCTACGGTGTTTCAAGATGTCTTTCGAAAGGAGATAAGTGATGTCCGCTTTTATTGATTTCCAAGTGAAGATGTCGCGGTTGAAATGGTCTTCGTGGAAATGGCTGGCAAACACGTACATTGGTTTGTTGCATTTCAGCAATCCGTCGATAACATGTGCCGGATCCAGCCAATAGTCGAAGACCAGCATGCAATTTTCGGTTTCTAAGGCAAATCCGCTATGGAAAATGTAGGTTAGTTTCATATATCTTTTGTTATCTTCTATATTTGTTTCGATACTCGGCAGGCGTGATGCCGTATTCTTTCTTGAAACAGCGGTTGAAATAGGGGATGTCGGCAAACCCTACTGAATAAGCTATTTCGGAGATGTTTTGGTCAGTACGGTTGAGCAATGTGGTTGCCATCTGCAGACGGAAATGGTTGAGATATACCGTAAACGGTTCGTTGGTGGACTTTTTGAAGAACAGGCAAAAGGCGTTTTTGTTCATGGCAATGTAGTCTGCTATTTCGTCCAGTGTAATTTTCCGGTGGTAGTTTTCGATGATATATCTGTAGACGGTCTGCAGGCGCTGTTTGTTTTTATGAATGGGCATGCCATTGAAGGCATGATGGCCGATGTATCTGCTGTAGCCTGGGCGGAAAGCAAGTGCAAGGATTTGCAACAATCCTAAAAGTCGTTGTTGTTCGTTGTAATTGTCGAAATCCAGCAGGATGTGACGTATTTCTTTCGCTCCTTCCCCTTGTATCGACAAACATTGTTTCAGATTGGTGTAGAACGAGGCGATATCTTGAAATTCTTTGGCAAAGCTGGCAAGTCGGTTCAGAAAAGCTTGTGGAAACTGGATGAATGCCTCTTCTATCCTTTCGTCTGCCGGACACGCCAGTTTGTCGTATATCCAGCAATGGGGGATGTTGGCAGGTACGATGATGATGTCACCTTCCCGAAAGTTTTCGATGAAATCGTCCGTAATGCGTTGTCCTCCGCCTTTGATGACGAATCCGATTTCCAGTTCCGGATGCTGGTGATAGCCTATCGCACTTTTGTACCACGATGTACAACGGCGGTAGAAGAATGAGTTTTCTGTATTTTGCGCTACTTGTTCGTAAATGACATTGTTCATGGTTTTCTTCCGTTAGCTTTGCGAATATATACAATATTATGGGCAGGTGTATGCTAAAGGGGGGAAAATTTAGATACTTTTGTGAATATACGACAATAGTGCGTGTGTTTTGTTCAATTTTTTTGTAAAAATATCCATTACCTTTGCTATCATAAATTAATAGTTAAGGTTACATTGTCGGTCGGGATGTAGAGAGTACATGTACCGGCCGTTTTTTACCGCTTTAAAACGGAAAAAAGCGATTGCACAATGGTGTAACCGCTTTTTCGATTATTTACAAAAAGCCTTTCGGCATTTATCAGATTCTTTACTAAAAGCTTCTGCTTTTCGGGCTTTAGCTTAATTTGTTTTTTACTTGCTGAGTTTGTCATTCAGCATTACATAACCCCAGATCATCGGATCTGCATTGGCAATCTTGTGAAAAATGTTTTTTACCTTTTTCATAATTGTTATCCTTTCTTTGTTTAGTTAATAATACCTGAAAACTTAATTACTTGTAATACCTAAATCTTGTTATCCTTTCAATCTCGGGCGAACCTCACGGCTGGCCTTTGATGTTTTTTTCTTTTCCAATCTTTACCTTAAAATTACTAGTTAGTTAAGTTCTAGAACTTGTTGTTCTTTAATTACACTGCAAAGATACGACCTTTTTTGATACAAAATATGTTTTATAGCATATATTTTTAGGTTTTGCTTGTTTTGTTGACCTATATCAAAAAAACGGTATGCCTGTAATATCTTTGTCATGCGATGTGAACAATTGTCAGTCGGAGGCTGACAACACGTCATGCCGTTCATTCTGCAACCGAATACTTGAGAAACTGTTTTGAGAAGCTGTTTTGAATTTCTCCAAAAAGTTTTTCTTGGCTTGATGTGTTCGTTTTCAAAACAGTTTCTTCTTGATGTATTGCATGATTTCTTCTTGTTGGTCGGGATGAAACCATTTGATGTCGGTGTCACGTTTGAACCACGTCATTTGCTTGCGTGAGTAGATACGCGAGTTTTGCTTGATTTTTTCAATAGCAAAAGGCAGTTCCCACTCTCCATCGAAGTATTTGAAGAGTTCTTTATAGCCTACGGTATTGAGTGAGTTGAGGTGACGGTAAGGATAGACTTTGCGTGCTTCTTCCAATAATCCTTCTTCCATCATCTGGTCTACACGGTGGTTGATGCGTTCGTAAAGTTCTTCCCGGTCACGTGTTAAACCTATTTTCACGATGTTGAAGGGGCGTTTCTTGCACGTCCGGGTGCGAAAAGATGTGTAGGTCTTTCCTGTCATATAGCAGATTTCGAGAGCATGGATGACCCGTTTGGGGTTTTTGCGGTCTACTATTGCATAATATTCGGGGTCTAAGACTTTCAGTTCGGCACACAATTGCTCCAATCCTTCTTGTTCGTATCTTTCTATCATCAGTTGGCGTGTTTCGGCATCTACCGTGGGGATGTCATCGATACCTTTGCATACGGCATCGACGTACATCATCGAGCCTCCGGTCAGCACCACCACATCGTGTGCTTTAAAAAGTTCGTCCAGTTTTTTGAGCGCATCTGCTTCGTACTGTGCCGCACTGTAATAATCGGTGAGTTGTAATGTGCCTACAAAATAATGAGGAACCCGTGCCAGTTGGTTGGGGGTAGGAGCTGCCGTACCTATTTTCAAATCGGCATAAAGTTGGCGGGAGTCTGCAGAGAGAATAGAAGTATGATAGGTTTCGGCGATGGACAGGCTTAATTCGGTTTTGCCTACGCCGGTAGGACCAATGAGGACGATAAGGGTCATAAAAATGAAGAATTAAAGAATGAAGAATTAAAGAATGAAGAATGAAGAATGAAGAATGAGTAAGGTGTTCAACCGATTCTTCATTCTTATTTCTTCATTCTTCATTAAAAAATTAGTATTTATCTTCGTCGTATGGATTTCCTCCGCTTCCTATGTCATAGCCGTCGGGGTCGAAATCCTCCATGTCGTATTCCTGATCACCATAAAAGTTTTCGTCAAGGTCGAGCGATGAATCTGCTTTCATCTGTTCGTCGAAGTCTACGGTTTGTTTGGGTGGATTTCCTTCCTTGCGCGAACAAACTGCATGTTCCAAGTCCTTGCCGGTGATGATTTCCGACAGTTCGATAAAGAATACTCGTTCGGTCAGCGGGTCAAACACGTAAATCAGTTTTTGTTTTTCGTCTTCCAGCAATTCGCTCAGACGGGTATCTTTCATGACGAAAGTGTCTTCTTCCGAACTTCCTGTTCCCATATCTTCGAGGGTGATTTCGATTTCTTTTTCCCAGTCATCATCGCAGATAAAAAAGGAAGTCATCTGGTCGTTCTTGTAGTTTGTACATTTTAATATCGCTTCATGCAGGTCGTAGAATGAAGCATCTGAGTCAATTTTGATTTCTCTTAAGAAATCATCCACTTCATCTGATATGATTCTAAATTTGTATACCATAATTCTGTCGTTAATCTTAGATTGATGCGGTAAAGGTACAAAAATTTTTTATCGGATGATGCCTCTTTCCGAATTTTCGATAAAAGAAACGATGTATTCAATTTCGGGACTCATCGGGACTTCCTCTCTTACCTGTTGCAAGGCATCGGTCACGTTCTTTCCGTTATTGTAGATGATGCGGTAGGCGTTGTGGATATTTTCTATCAGTTCGTTCGAGAATCCGCGCCGGCGCAGGCCTACGATGTTGATGCCACTGTAGGCAATGGGTTCGCGTCCTGCGATAATATAAGGAGGGATGTCTTTGCTGAACCGGCATCCGCCCTGTATCATGACGTATCCTCCCACCCGGCAGAACTGGTGCATCAGTACGTTGGCGCTTACAATGGCATTGTCGTCGATGATGACTTCACCTGCCATTTTCGTGGAGTTTCCGATGATGCATCCGCTTCCGACATGGGTGTCGTGTGCCACATGTACGCCTTCCATGAGGAGGTTGTTGTTTCCTACGATGGTTTTCCCTTTGGCTGCGGTGCCCCGGTTGATAGTCACATTCTCGCGTATGGTGTTGTTGTCGCCTATTTCGGCTGTGGTCTCTTCTCCCCGGAATTTCAGGTCTTGCGGAATAGCTCCGATGACGGCTCCCGGAAAGATACGGTTGTTGTTGCCTATGCGTGAACCGTATAAGATGTTCGCATTAGGCATAATGGTATTGTTGTCGCCAATGACCACGTTCTTGTCGATGTAGACAAAGGGGCCGATTTCTACGTTCTCTCCGATGATTGCTTCGGGGTGTATGTATGCTAATGGACTGATCATGTTATTTGTTTTTTACTATTTGTGCCATAAATTCGGCTTCGCAAACGATTTTTTCTCCTACGAAGATATATCCTTTCATGGTAGAGATGCCGCGCCGAATCGGTGCCAGTAGTTCTACACGGAAGACAAGGGTATCGCCTGGCACTACTTTTTGGCGGAACTTCACATTGTCTATCTTCAGGAAGTAAGTGGAATATCTTTCCGGCTCTGCCAATGAATTGAGCACTAACAGGCCTCCCACTTGTGCCATGGCTTCTACTTGAAGCACACCCGGCATGACCGGCTCTTGTGGGAAATGCCCTTGGAAGAAAGGTTCGTTCGATGTGACATTCTTCACGCCTACGATGTGGTTGGCTCCGATAGCGATGACCTTATCCACCAATTGGAACGGATAGCGGTGAGGAAGGAGCTCGCGGATGCGGTTCACGTCCATCAAAGGCGGTTCGTTGCAATTATAGATAGGAGCCTGAATCTCGTGCAGGCGGATTTCCTTGCGCAATTGGCGTGCGAATTTATTGTTGATGGTATGTCCCGGACGGGTGGCGATGATGCGTCCCTTGATGGGTTTCCCGATTAGGGCAAGGTCGCCGATGATATCGAGCAGCTTATGGCGTGCTGGCTCGTTGGGCCATACCAAAGGGATGTGATTGATATATCCTAAATGGCTTGCGTCCATGTGCGGGACTCCCATGACATCCGCTAATTTATCGAAGTTTTCTTGGGTCATCTGCTTTTCGTAGATAACGATGGCATTGTCCAAATCTCCTCCCTTGATAAGCCCGGCATTCAGCAGAGGTTCGATTTCCCTCACGAATACGAAGGTGCGTGCCGATGCGATTTCGGTAGGGAATTCATCCATGTTCTCCAATGTGGCGTATTGGTTGGTCAGAATCTTGGAATCGTAAGAGATTAATACGTTTAAGCTGAATTTATCATCCGGCAAGACGATGATGGAAGACCCTGTTTCTTCATCGCGCACTTCGATTTTCGATTTGATGATGTAATAATCTTTCGGAGCGGTTTGTTCCTCAATGCCTACCCGCTGGATGCATTCTACGTATGCTTTCGAGCTTCCGTCTAAAATCGGAAGTTCGGGACCGTTTACCTGAATCAGGCAATTATCGATACCGGCTGCATAGAGGGCAGCCATGGCGTGCTCTACGGTACTTACTTTTACCCCGTTCTTAGCCAAAACAGTACCACGTGTGGTGTCTACCACATTATCCGCTATGGCATCGATGATGGGCTGGTCGTCCAGGTCGATGCGTTGGATTTTATATCCGTGGTGTTCGGGGGCAGGATTGAATGTCACGGTCAGCTTGACTCCGGTATGGAGACCCTTACCGTTCAGTGTAAAACTGCCTTTTAATGTTTTTTGTTTCAACATGGGCTTTATTTATTAAGTTGTTTCTTCAATTCTTCCAGTTCTTTTTGCATGCGTCTCATGTCTTCGTACATGTCGGGCAACTTCTTGTATATAACAGCTGAACGCGCAAAAAGTTTCGGGTCGATGGCGGGATATCCCATCAGGGTGCTGCCCGACTTGGTATTGCCCGGTATGCCCGATTGGGCTCCGATAGTCACGCGGTCGCCCACTTTGATATGTCCGGCTACACCTACTTGTCCGGCAAATACGCACCATTCGCCTATCTTGGCGGAACCTGCCACGCCTCCTTGCGAAGCCATCACCGTGTGGCTTCCTATCTCTACATTGTGGGCAATCTGAATCAGGTTGTCCAGCTTTACGCCCTTATGGATGATGGTGGCGCCCATCGTGGCACGGTCTACGCACGTATTGGCACCGATTTCCACATTGTCCTCAATAACGACGATACCGATTTGGGGAATCTTGTCATAGCCTTCGGCGGAGGGGGCAAACCCGAATCCGTCCGCACCGATGACACATCCGGCATGCAGGATGCAATTGTTTCCCACCCGGCAATCCTGATAAATCGTGACATGGGGATAGAGCGTTGTGTTATTTCCTATTTTGGCATGGCTTCCTACGGTCGCATGCGGGTGGATGCAAGCGTTGTCGCCTATCTCCACACCTTCTTCGATGCAGGCAAAGGGACCGATATAGACATCTTTCCCGATTTTAGCGGTCGGAGCAATGGATGCTAACGGGTCGATGCCCGTCTTTTTCGGCTTGCTTTGTTCGTATAAAGTCAGGAGTTGAGCCAGGCTTTCGTATGCGTTGTCTACTTTAATCAAGGTTGCACTTACCGGTTGTTCCGGTTCGAAATCTTTATTGACCAGTACAATCGTTGATTGGGTTGTATATATGTAATGTGTATATTTCGGGTTTGAAAGAAAAGAAATGGCACCCGGCACGCCTTCTTCTATCTTGGCGAATGTATGTACGGTTGCATTCTCATTCCCTACTATTTCTCCGTGGATATATTCCGCAATTTGTTTAGCTGAAAACTCCATAACTTATCGTATCTTTTGGTTTTTCTATTAGTGTCTTTTAGTACGCTCCTTGTTTAATTATGCAAATTACGTATTTTTTTTTTATATAACCGTGCAAAATGTCAATTATTTATCTTTTTAGTGGTCTAAAACTGGTTAACCGATGTTTTTTTTGCTTTAGTCCTGCGGAACACGGCAGGTCTCGGAGGCGTATGCAACCGATTGCGCATGCCGGTGCAAACGCTTGAGTCGGGGGATGCAGACGCTTGAGTGAGCCGATGCAAGTACATGCGTTTCGAGATGCATAAGCCCTCTCATTGTACCGCACGGGGCAGGTGCAATGAGAGGATGCGTGAGCCGGTTTACTCCTTATTATATTATATGGGCGGCTTTCAATTGTTCCGCCATTTGTTTCTGAACCTTTTCGGCTTCATTCTTGGCGGCTTGGGCGAAGGCTTCGCTCTTGTCGGCATAGATGATGGCGCGGCTGGAATTGACAATCAGCCCACACTTGCTGTTCATGCCATATTTGCATACTTCTTCCAGTGAGCCTCCTTGGGCACCGATTCCCGGAACCAGCAGAAAATGTTCAGGGACAATTTTACGGATGTCCTCGAACATCTTGCCTTGGGTAGCACCTACCACGTACATCATGTTTTGGTCGTTTGCCCATTCTTGTGATTTACGCAATACTTTTTCGAAGAGACGTTCGCCTGCTTTGTCTTCGGTCAGCTGGAAATCGTGCGACCCTTTGTTCGAGTTCAATGCCAGTAGGATGACCCATTTGCCTTCATAGGTAAGGAAAGGAGTCACGCTGTCTTCTCCCATATAAGGAGCTACGGTCACCGCATCGATGTCCAGTTCTTCGAAAAAGCTACGGGCATACATTGCCGAAGTATTGCCGATGTCTCCGCGCTTGGCATCTGCAATGATGAATTGGTCGGGATAGTTTTTCTTGATATATTCCACGGTTTTTTCGAAAGCTATCCAACCTTTTACGCCCATGCTTTCGTAGAAAGCCAGGTTGGGTTTATAGGCGATGCAATAAGGGGCGGTAGCATCGATGATGGCTTTGTTGAAGGCGAAGACAGGGTCTTCTTCTTTCAGCAGGTGTTCAGGGATTTTCTTGATGTCGGTGTCCAGTCCTACACACAAGAATGATTGTTTACGTTTGATGTTTTCAAAAAGTTGTTGTTTGTTCATGTTGTGATTAAGTTTAGAGTTATTTTATTTTGTAAATAAATATCCGTTGAAACTTAGATACGTATCTTCAGGCTCTTGTTCGCTGTAGTTCAATGAGAAACGGGTCAGAATGAATGATTTCTCTGGTGAACTGCATCGGAGGACGGTTGGAGGCATTGGCTCTGTTTCGTACTGATTCAGCTCTTTTAGGATACTGAGGTCGAAGTAGAGGGTGTCGTTTGTCCCTTCTATCAATACGGGCAATGTTCCGTTTTTCCACCATGTTTCGGGCAATGCGTTGTCTGTGCCGGAGATTTGTTGTTCGATAGCCGTCAGTTTGTTGTATCCTTGCGGTATATTGACAGAAACTGGCGAAGACGTTTGTCCTCGGTAGGAATGGGATTCCGGTTCGGTTTCGGGTAATGTATAGAGTGAAACGTTTGAGGCAACCAGGTCCTGCAAGCTTTCCCATCCGAACCAGTCGCGCATGTAACGGATACGGTCGTTCAGGTTTGCTGCCTGCGCATGGGGCATTTCTTTCAGGCAGGTTTCGTAGATGTCTTTCGATAAGGGAAGCGGGTGTGTGGTGGCCTGTTTCAGGCTGGTTTCGATGTCCTTGTGTATTTTGTTGCGGGTGATGCTGGCATAATTGACCGGAAGTATCGATACCAGCAAGAAAATGCATGCAAACGATATTGGAATCCAACTGATACGCCGAGCCCGGTTGGTTAGCAGGCCGATGCATACCAGATAGCACCAGAGGTTGAATGTGAGCAGGTAAAGGCGGTTGATGGTGATGCCATAATCCTGCAGGCGGCGTCCGATGCTGACCGTCATCAGTATCAGCAGTGGCAGTGCCAATATGGGTAACCAGCGTGCAATCAGCCGGTCTGTCCGTTTCTCTTTTTCCATGCGTGCAGGATAAAGTCCGAACTCGATGATGATGCATCCTCCCATCATGATGGTCACGAGCCACGACACCCATCCGATAGGCAATTCCCAATTTGCTAGTATGCTGCCTGCATAGATGTACAATACAATCATGTAACCTATTTCCAATGGAAGAAACAGGTAATGGATGATGCTATTGAGAAATGCGTTGGGCAACGGGCGGTCGTTATGTTTTTCTTTCCCTTGGGGTAAAAGTCTCAGGAAGAGGAATAAGGCAAGGCATACGTTGCACAAGGTGAGAATGTAAAGGTAACATTTGTAGCTTACGTCTATGCCGAACAATGTATGAAGGGATAATATCAGCAAGCTGATGCCTCCACTCATGATGCTCCCGATAACCAGCGAAGTGGCTAGTGCGCCAATGCTGGATGTGGCAAAGTTCCAACTGGGAATGTCATTTTTTGCTTGGGTGAATGAGAGAAAAAATACCGATAGTCCCAATGCAAAAAGAGCCGCTGCATGGGCAATGCCGATTTCTGTAAGCGAACGTTCGGGCGAGAGGGAATACAAGAACCATGTGTCAGCAATGAGTAATGCATGCATGGTTATTTGTATCATCCATTTGCGTGAGTTTCGCTTGACCTCTTCACACCACAGATGCAAGGTGAGTGATAAAAGGGTGCCTGTAGAGAGATAATATCCTGTTACCCAAAATAATTTTTCATCACCTTTTGCTTCAATCGAAATAAGATGAAAGAGGTATAAGGTCAGGGCAAGAACAAACACTACCGTGACGGGGAAACGCTTCAAGGTCGTTTGAAACGTTCCGCCCATAGTTTGTAGTGCTTGTCGGAGCCATTGTCGGTTCATTGTTCTGGATAAATATAGATAAAGTTATAGTTCGCTTTCTTTCAGTCTTTCGGCGTTCTCCGCCACTATCAGGTGGTCGATACAATCCTGTATGTCGCCGTCCATGAAGGCGGCAAGGTTGTAGATGGTATAATTGATGCGGTGGTCGGTGATGCGTCCTTGGGGATAATTGTAGGTGCGTATCTTTGCCGACCGGTCTCCGGTGCTCACCATGGTTTTCCGCTTCGAGGCGATATCGTCGATGTACTTCTGGTGTTCCTTATCATATATAAAAGTACGCAGGCGCGCGAGAGCCCGTTCCTTGTTTTTCGGCTGGTCGCGCGTTTCGGTACATTCTATCAGGATTTCTTCTACCACGCCCGTATTGGGGTTTTTCCAGTTATAGCGCAGGCGTACGCCCGATTCCACTTTGTTCACATTCTGACCTCCGGCACCAGAGCTTCGGAACGTATCCCATTTGATTTCTCCTTCGTTGATTTCCACATCAAAGGGTTCGGCTTCAGGCAATACGGCTACAGATGCCGCCGAGGTATGTACGCGTCCTTGTGTTTCGGTTGCAGGTACACGCTGTACGCGGTGTACGCCCGATTCGTATTTCAGTGTTCCGTATACCTTATCACCTGTCACGGAACAGATGATTTCCTTGAATCCGCCCGATGCGCCTTCGCTGGCACTCGATACTTCCAGCTTCCAACCTTTGCGCTCGCAATATTTCGAATACATGCGGAAAAGGTCTCCGGCGAAGATGGCGGCTTCATCTCCTCCGGTTCCTCCACGGATTTCGAGGATGGCATTACGTTCGTCCTGCGGGTCGGCAGGGATGAGCAGGAGCTTGATTTCCTCTTCCAGTTCCGGTATGCGTGCCTCGCATGCGGCGGCTTCCTCACGTGCCATTTCCTTCATTTCGGGGTCGTTTTCGTTCATCATCGCTTTGGCTTCCTCCAGCCCGGCAAGGCATTGCATGTATTCCTTGCGTGCCTTCATCAGGTCGCCCAGCTCTTTGTATTCCTTGGTGAGCTTCACGTAGCGTTTCTGGTCGGCAATGACGGACGGGTCGGTTATCAGGGTCGATACTTCTTCAAACCGTGCCACCAGTCCGTCCAGTTTTTCTAATAATGTATTGTTTTCTGACATAGGTTATTCTTCTTGTTTGCTTTGTGAAGTATGTTTTCCTCTTTTACGGGTTTTCCACAATTTGTCCATTATATACCATTCCACAAGTCCCCAGCCTAAAATGCTGAAGCAACGGGTGATGATGCGCACGATGCGCAGCTTGTCGTCTTGAAAATATTCAATTAATCCGCCGATAAGGTCTATGATGACACATAAGACAGCCACGGCGGATAGTATGACTATGCCACGTGGCAATAAGATGCTACTTTGGGATTTGTTGTTTTCTTTTTCCATTTATCTTTCAATTCAAAGCCCATGCCAATCCGCTTGTCATAATCAGCCATATACCAGTCGTTATAATCCATCTTTTCTGGCTCCACTTATTGGAGAATGCTCCAAAACAAGTGGAACCGATGTAGGTGAGGGCTAACGGTGTAAGCATAATGGCGAATATGAATAGAGCTCGTTCGTCATACGCATAGTATCCGATGAGTAGTGCTGCTTCAATTATCAGGTATAGGAGCAAGAGCAGAATGCCGCGTGTTTTATATAAAGTCTCATTCATACTTGAACTCCCCGAACTCACTCCGGATAATCAGTTCCTTATGGTCGCTTTCCTCGATGCGTCCTACTACTTGCGCGTCGATGTTGAACGATTTCGAGATGGCGATGACTTCTTCGGCGTGTTCGGGCGAGAGGTAAACCTCCAGACGGTGTCCCATGTTGAATACCTTGTACATTTCGTCCCAATCTGTTCCGCTCTGTTCCTTGATGGTGCGGAAGAGGGGAGGAACGGGGAAGAGGTTGTCTTTGATTACTCGGCAATTGTCGCCTACGAAGTGGAGCACCTTCGTCTGTGCGCCTCCCGAGCAATGCACCATGCCGTGGATGTGCGGACGCAGGGCATCGAGCAGCTTCTTGACCACCGGCGCATACGTGCGGGTAGGAGAGAGCACCAGCTTGCCGGCATCGATGGGCGAGCCTTCTACCGGGTCGGTCAGCTTCAGGTTTCCGCTGTATACCAGGTCTTCGGGCACGGCGTGGTCGTAGCTTTCAGGATATTTCTCCGCCAGGTATTTGGCGAACACATCGTGGCGTGCCGAGGTCAGCCCGTTGCTTCCCATGCCGCCGTTGTATTCTTTTTCATACGTGGCTTGTCCGTAGGAGGCAAGTCCTACGATGACATCGCCCGGACGGATATTGGCATTGTCTATCACGTCGGCACGCTTCATGCGGCAGGTCACGGTAGAGTCTACGATGATGGTGCGCACCAGGTCGCCCACATCGGCGGTTTCGCCTCCTGTGGCATATACGCCTACACCCATGTCACGCAATTCAGCGAGCAATTCATCCGTACCGTTGATGATGGCGGAAATCACTTCGCCCGGTACCAATAGTTTGTTTCGTCCGATGGTGGAAGATACCAGGATATTGTCGACCGCTCCTACGCAAAGCAGGTCGTCGATGTTCATAATCAGCGCGTCTTGCGCGATGCCTTTCCAAACCGAGAGGTCGCCTGTTTCCTTCCAGTATAGGTAAGCCAAAGAAGATTTGGTGCCTGCCCCATCGGCATGCATGATGTTACAATATTCAGGGTCACCGCCCAGGATATCGGGTATGATTTTGCAGAATGCTTTCGGGAAAATACCTTTGTCGATGTTCTTGATGGCGTTGTGCACATCTTCTTTCGATGCCGACACGCCGCGTTGCATATATCGTTGGTTGCTCATAAGAATTTATGTTATGAATTATTGATTTACAAATGCTATAATATTGATTTGCAAAAATAGTGAATATTTCGGAGAATAGGAAACGCAAAGCGTAAAAACGATGCCGGTAAGCAACTATTCATAATTTGGGCAGAGTCAACCAGCGAGTGCAACATTACGAAATATTTTTGAAAAAGACCTCAGCCGGAGTCGAGAAATTGAGTTTTTCTCTCGGTCTGGCATTAATTTTCTTCCTGATCTTGG
>NZ_NFKD01000077.1:0-18897 GCF_002160215.1 Bacteroides sp. An19
CTGCATTTCTAATTCTTCAAATCCAGTTCTGTTCATTGCTATTCGGTTTGATTGTTATGCGGGGGCAAAATTACAATCAAGCCATAGGACATGCAATGTGTATTTCTTAGAATGCTTACGATAAGGAATATATCCATAGCCTCAAGTTTATCCGTCCACAAAGTTAGCCATTTCCTTCAGACTTCAAAAGCAAGCAGAGGGAAAAACGCATGGATAAAAAAGCTCCCGACCCTTGACGGGCGGGAGCTTTCTATGATAAACACCAAAGAGATAATGATTATTCTACTTCGTTATAGTCGAGCACATTTTTCTTGTTGGCAAGGATACGGTCGTATTCTTCTTTCGAACCTACAATAATCTTATCGAACTCGCGCTGTCCGGTACCTGCAGGAATCAAGTGACCGCAAATCACATTTTCCTTCATACCTTCCAAACGGTCTACCTTACCATTGATAGCAGCTTCGTTGAGCACCTTCGTCGTTTCCTGGAAGGATGCAGCCGACATGAAGCTGGAAGTCTGCAATGCGGCACGGGTAATACCTTGCAGAATCTGCGTAGAAGTTGCCGGAACAGCATCACGTACTTCCACCGATTTCAGGTCGCGGCGTTTCAGCATACTGTTCTCGTCACGCAACTTACGTGCCGTAACAATCTGCCCCGGCTGGAGATTCTGCGAATCACCTGCGTCAACCACAACTTTCTTGCCCCAGATACGGTCGTTCTCTTCGTTGAATTCCAGACGGTCTACCACCTGTTGTTCCAAGAAGCGAGTATCGCCCGGCTCGTCAATCTGTACCTTACGCATCATCTGGCGTACGATAATCTCAAAGTGCTTGTCGTTAATCTTCACACCCTGCAGACGGTACACATCCTGGATTTCATTAACGATGTATTCCTGTACAGCCGTAGGTCCCTTGATAGCCAAGATGTCGGCAGGCGTAATGGCACCATCGGACAACGGTGTACCAGCACGTACATAGTCATTTTCCTGTACCAGAATCTGCTTAGACAATGCAACAAGGTACTTCTTTACATCACCCGTCTTCGAAGTCACAATAATTTCACGGTTACCACGTTTAATCTTACCCATCGTCACCTCACCGTCGATTTCGGATACTACGGCAGGATTGGACGGGTTACGTGCTTCGAACAACTCAGTCACACGAGGCAAACCACCGGTGATATCACCCGCCTTACCTACGGCACGCGGAATCTTCACCAAGATATCACCTGCCTTCACGGTCTGTTTGTCTTCTACAACCACGTGACCACCTACCGGCAAGTTATAAGTACGGATTTCGTTGCCATTCTCATCGGTAATATGCAACGAAGGTATCTTGTTTTTATCTTTCGATTCAGTAATGATGATTTCACGCAAACCGGTAGCTTCATCGGATTCCACTTTATAAGTCACGTTTTCGATAACCGACTCGAAAGCAATCTTACCTGAAACCTCGGTTACGATTACAGCGTTGAACGGGTCCCACTTCGCAATCAGCTTGCCCTTTTCTACCACTTCGCCATCCGAAGCATACAACTTAGAACCGTAAGGTACATTGTGGGTAGACAAGACAATGCCTGTATTTACATCGATAAACCGGACTTCGGCCAACCGACCTACAACAATCTTCACAGGTTCGCCAGTTTCTTCTACTGCATCTACAGTACGCAATTCTTCAAATTCCAGACGTGCGTCATTCTTTGCTACAATACTTGCATTTGCTGCCATATTGCCTGCGATACCTCCGGCATGGAAGGTACGCAAAGTCAACTGAGTACCCGGTTCACCAATAGACTGTGCTGCAATGACACCCACTGCTTCACCTTTCTGTACCATACGGCTGGTAGCCAAATTACGTCCGTAACATTTTGCACAAACACCTTTCTTCGATTCGCACGTCAATACCGAACGGATTTCCACGCTTTCTATCGGAGAGTTTTCGATTTCCTCGGCAATGCTTTCGGTAATCTCTTCGCCCGAAGCTACAATCAGCTTTCCGGTAGTAGGATGAATCACATCGTGTACAGACACACGTCCCAAGATGCGTTCGTACAGCGTAGCGATAACTTCATCGTTGTTCTTCAATGCCGTACAAACCAGACCACGCAAGGTACCGCAGTCTTCTTCATTGATAATCACATCGTGTGACACGTCAACCAAACGACGGGTCAAATATCCGGCATCGGCTGTCTTCAAGGCTGTATCGGCAAGACCTTTACGGGCACCGTGGGTAGAAATAAAGTATTCCAACACCGAAAGACCTTCCTTAAAGTTCGAAAGAATCGGGTTTTCGATAATCTGTGCGCCTTCGGCACCTGCCTTCTGCGGCTTCGCCATCAAACCACGCATACCAGACAACTGACGGATCTGTTCCTTAGAACCACGGGCACCGGAATCCAACATCATAAATACAGAGTTGAAACCTTGGTCATCGTTCTTAATGGTCTTATACAAGATATCTGATAAATCACTATTTACGTGAGTCCATGTATCGATAACCTGATTATAACGCTCGTTATCGGTAATGAAACCCATATTATAGTTCATCGTGATTTGTTCAATTTCTTCATTACCGCGTTTTACAAGTTCTTCTTTTTCCTTCGGAATGATGATATCGCCCAAGTTAAACGACAAACCTCCCTCAAATGCTTTCTGGTAACCCAGGTTCTTGATGCCATCCAGGAAGTCACAGGCACGTGCCACACCGACCTTCTTGATAACATCGCTGATGATGTCGCGCAAGGATTTTTTCGAAATAATGGTATTCAGATAACCGCATTCGTCCGGAACCAACTCATTGACAATGACACGGCCGACAGAAGTTTCCTTAATCATCTTCTTAACAATGTTGCCATTCTCGTCAAGGTCGTTTGCCACCACACTGATGATAGCATGAATGTCTACCTTTCCTTCATTATAAGCAATCATCGCTTCTTCCGGACCGTAGAAAATCAATCCTTCACCTTTAGCTCCCTTACGGAGTTTGGTAATATAATAGAGTCCCAATACCATATCCTGTGCAGGCACGGTAATAGGCGCCCCATTGGCAGGATTCAAGATATTATGCGATTGAAGCATCAATAGTTGGGCTTCCAATACAGCTTCGTTACTTAAAGGCAAATGAACAGCCATCTGGTCACCGTCAAAGTCAGCATTGAATGCCGTACAAGCCAATGGATGCAACTGAATAGCCTTACCTTCAATCATCTTCGGCTGGAATGCCTGAATACCCAGACGGTGCAGTGTCGGTGCACGGTTCAATAGTACCGGATGACCTTTCATTACATGCTCAAGGATATCCCAAATCACCGCTTCCTTACGGTCGACAATCTTCTTTGCCGATTTCACGGTCTTGACTATACCACGCTCAATCAACTTACGGATAATAAACGGCTTGTACAATTCGGCAGCCATCAACTTGGGAATACCGCATTCACCCATTTTCAACTCCGGTCCTACAACAATAACCGAACGTGCTGAATAATCGACACGTTTACCCAACAAGTTCTGACGGAAACGTCCTTGCTTACCTTTCAAACTATCCGATAAAGATTTCAAAGGACGGTTGGAATCAGTCTTCACCGCACTTGATTTCCGTGAATTATCAAATAATGAATCGACAGCCTCTTGTAACATACGCTTTTCATTACGCAAAATCACTTCAGGAGCCTTGATTTCAATCAATCGTTTCAGACGATTGTTACGGATAATCACACGACGATACAAATCGTTCAAGTCGGAAGTGGCGAAACGTCCACCATCCAGCGGAACCAACGGACGAAGTTCAGGCGGAATAACCGGTACAATACGAACAATCATCCATTCAGGCTTGTTGCGTCCACGTGAAGCACGGAAAGATTCTACTACCTGCAGACGTTTCAATGCCTCGTTCTTACGCTGTTGCGAAGAGTCATTGTTCGCCTTATGGCGCAACTCGTATGAAAGCGCATCCAAATCAAGACGGATAAGCAAATCATAGATAGCTTCTGCTCCCATCTTGGCAATGAACTTATTCGGGTCGGTATCTTCCAAATATTGATTATCTTTCGGAAGAGTATCCAAAATATCAAGATACTCTTCTTCCGACAATAAATCATATTGATTAACACCGTCTTCTGCCTTGACCCCCGGCTGTATGACAACATAACGTTCGTAATAAATAATAGCATCCAGTTTCTTGGTGGGCAACCCTAGCAAATAACCGATTTTATTGGGCAAAGAACGGAAATACCAGATATGAGCCACCGGAACCACCAACTGAATGTGCCCGCTACGCTCACGGCGCACTTTCTTTTCGGTCACTTCCACGCCACAACGGTCACAAACAATTCCTTTATAACGGATACGTTTATATTTACCGCAATGGCATTCATAATCTTTCACCGGACCGAAGATACGTTCGCAGAACAAACCGTCGCGTTCCGGCTTGTAAGTACGGTAATTGATAGTTTCCGGCTTTAACACTTCACCATACGAGTTTTCAAGGATTTCCTCGGGTGACGCTAATCCGATCGTAATCTTGGAAAAATTACTTTTTATCTTAGAATCTTTTCTAAAAGCCATACTTTCTTAATTTCAAAATTAACTATTATTCCAATGTAATACTCAAGCAAAGACCTCTCAGCTCATGCAACAACACATTCAAAGACTCAGGGATACCCGGAGTAGGCATCGGCTCGCCTTTTACGATTGCTTCATATGCTTTCGAACGTCCTACTACATCATCCGACTTAATGGTCAGAATCTCCTGAAGGACATGAGCCGCACCGAATGCCTCAATTGCCCAAACCTCCATTTCTCCGAAACGCTGACCACCAAACTGTGCTTTACCACCAAGCGGCTGTTGAGTAATCAAAGAGTACGGACCGATAGAACGCGCATGCATCTTGTCTTCTACCATGTGACCTAATTTCAACATATATGTCACACCGACTGTAGCAGGCTGGTCGAACTGTTCTCCTGTACCACCATCATACAAATATGTCTTGCAATAACGTGGCAAGCCTGCCTTGTCTGTCCATTTGTCCAAATCATCCAAAGTAGCACCGTCAAAAATCGGAGTAGCAAATTTCACGCCCAATTCCTTACCGGCACGTCCCAGTACAGCTTCAAAAATCTGACCGATATTCATACGAGAAGGCACACCCAACGGGTTCAATACGATATCTACCGGGGTACCATCAGCAAGGAACGGCATATCCTCCTGACGGACTACACGCGATACAATACCTTTGTTACCGTGACGACCTGCCATCTTATCACCCACACCAATCTTACGTTTCTTTGCAATATATACTTTTGCCATTTGGATAATACCCGAAGGAAGTTCATCACCGATAGTCAAAGCAAACTTCTTACGCTTCAACTCGGCATCAAGTTCTTTATATTTCTTCAGATAATTCATTACCAAATCGCGAATCATATCGTTCTTATGAGCATCTGCCGTCCACTTGCTTAACTGGACAACCGTATAGTCCAAAGATTCCAAATCATGCTTGGTAAACTTCGCACCTTTGGCAATTACTTCTGTACCCAAATAGTCTTTCACACCCTGTGAAACTTTCTCGTCTGTCAATACCAACAGCTTCTCTATAAGAATTTCTTTCAGAGCTGCAGCCTTTTCTTCAAACTCTTCATTCAATTTTGGAAGAATCTGCTTGTCAGCATTCTTCTCACTACGAGTCTTAATAACACGAGAATACAATTTCTTGTCAATGACTACTCCACGCAATGAAGGAGAAGCTTTCAGTGAAGCATCTTTCACATCACCTGCCTTATCACCGAAAATAGCACGCAACAGTTTCTCTTCCGGCGACGGGTCCGATTCACCTTTCGGAGTAATCTTACCAATCAGGATATCACCCGGTTCAATACGGGCACCGATACGTACGATACCATTTTCATCCAAGTCTTTAGTAGCTTCCTCACTTACGTTCGGAATATCCGAAGTCAGTTCCTCCATGCCTCGTTTTGTTTCACGCACTTCCAGGATATATTCATCCACATGCACAGAAGTAAGAATATCTTCGCGCACCATGCGTTCATTCAATACGATAGCATCCTCATAGTTGTATCCCTTCCACGGCATATAAGCCACCAGCAAGTTCTTGCCTAAAGCCAACTCGCCATTTGCCGTAGAATATCCTTCCGTTAAGATATCGCCTTTCTTCACACGCTGTCCTTTGCTACATATCGGACGCAAGTCAATAGTCATGCTTTGGTTGGTCTTACGGAATTTCGGAATACGATATTCTTTCAATGCCGGTTCGAAGCTTACAAATTCTTCATCCTCGGTACGGTCATATAATACACGAATAGTAGTAGCATCTACAAACTCAATGACTCCATCTCCTTCAGCCGCAATCTGTGTACGAGAATCTTCGCACAGCTGCTTTTCGATACCTGTACCTACAATCGGAGCCTCTGTACGCAACAAAGGCACAGCCTGGCGCATCATGTTCGATCCCATCAATGCACGGTTTGCGTCATCGTGTTCCAAGAAAGGAATCAACGAAGCAGCAATAGAGGCAATCTGCTGTGGAGAAACGTCCATCAATTCCACCTGATCGGGAGTTACCACCGGATAATCTGCATCCCGACGCGCTTTTACCTTATCACGGATAAACGTTCCGTCATCATTCAACGGCGCATTACCCTGTGCGATAATCTTATCTTCTTCTTCTTCGGCAGACAAATATTCGATACCTTCCGGTGAAAGGTCTACTTTGCTATCAGCTACCTTGCGATACGGAGTTACAATAAATCCAAGGTCGTTAATCTTCGCATATACACAAAGAGAAGAAATCAAACCGATATTCGGTCCTTCAGGAGTCTCAATAGGACACAAACGACCATAATGAGTATAATGTACGTCACGCACTTCAAATCCGGCACGGTCGCGCGACAAACCACCAGGACCTAATGCCGACAGACGACGCTTATGAGTAATTTCAGCCAGCGGGTTGGTCTGATCCATAAACTGTGACAATGCATTCGTACCAAAGAACGAATTGATTACAGACGAAATTGTCTTCGCATTGATCAAGTCTATCGGAGTAAACACCTCATTATCGCGCACATTCATACGTTCACGAATCGTACGAGACATACGAGCCAAACCGATGGCAAACTGATTGGACAATTGTTCGCCTACCGTACGTACACGACGGTTACTTAAATGGTCGATATCATCCACATCAGCTTTCGAGTTAATCAATTCTATCAAATACTTGATAATCTCGATAATATCTTGTTTTGTCAAAACCTTGACATCCATCGGCGTATCCAAATTCAACTTCTTGTTGATTCGGTAACGGCCGACTTCACCTAAATCATAACGCTTTTCCGAGAAGAACAAATTATTGATTACTTCACGTGCACTCGCATCATCGGCAGGGTCAGCATTACGCAACTGACGATAAATATACAACACCGCTTCCTTTTCCGAATTACTCGGGTCCTTCTGCAATGTATTGAAGATGATGGAATAATCAGAAGCATTCGCTTCCTCGTTATGAATCAGAATATTCTGAACACCCGATTCCAATATCAAATCAATATGCTCAGGTTCAATAATCGTTTCACGGTCGATAACGACTTCGTTACGTTCAATAGAAACTACTTCACCAGTGTCTTCATCTACAAAGTCTTCCGTCCATGTCTTCAATACACGCGCTGCCAACTTACGTCCGATTATTTTCTTCAGATTGGCCTTGTTCACCTTTATGTCTTCGGCGAGATTAAATATTTCAAGAATGTCTTTGTCATTCTCAAATCCAACAGCGCGCAACAGCGTGGTAACTGGTAATTTCTTTTTACGGTCGATGTAAGCATACATGACATTATTAATGTCTGTTGCAAATTCAATCCATGAACCTTTAAATGGAATAATACGGGCAGAATAAAGTTTAGTCCCGTTGGCATGGATACTTTGACCGAAGAACACACCTGGAGAACGATGCAACTGAGAAACAACCACACGTTCAGCTCCATTGATAACAAAAGTCCCTTTAGGAGTCATATAGGGAATAGGACCTAAATACACATCCTGAATAACGGTGTCAAAGTCTTCATGATCGGGATCGGTACAATAGAGCTTCAACTTCGCCTTCAAAGGAACACTATAAGTCAGCCCACGCTCCAAACATTCATCAATCGAATAGTGAGGCGGGTCGATATAATAATCGAGAAACTCTAATACGAAATTGTTACGCGTATCCGCAATGGGGAAATTTTCAGCAAAAACTTTATACAAGCCGTCGTTCTTGCGTTTCTCGGGCGGTGTATTCAACTGCAAAAAGTCTTGAAATGACTTCAACTGAACTTCCAAGAAATCCGGATACTTCATCGGATTCTTGATTGAAGCAAAATTAATTCGTTGGTTATTTGTATTAGAAGACATCTGTATGGAGTTAATTTATTAATTTCAGGAGTAAAACCTGTGTAGACGCAAAAAGGTTAAGAATCCTCCTATGAGGATTCTTAACCGAAATACCTGTTAAACAGGCAAATATTATTTGAGTTCAACTTCAGCTCCAGCAGCTTCCAAAGTTTTCTTCAATGATTCAGCTTCGTCTTTAGCCAAACCTTCTTTTACAGTGCTAGGAGCTCCGTCAACCAAGTCTTTTGCTTCTTTCAGACCCAGACCACAAGCTTCTTTCACTGCTTTAACTACCTGCAATTTAGCAGCACCTGCGCTCTTCAAAACTACATCGAATGAAGTTTTTTCTTCAGCTGCAGCAGCAGCACCAGCAGCAGGACCAGCAGCAACAGCTACAGCAGCTGCAGCAGGTTCAATACCATATTCTTCTTTAAGGATAGTTGCAAGTTCATTAACTTCTTTTACTGTCAAGTTAACTAATTGTTCTGCAAAAGCTTTCAAATCTGCCATTTTTGTATGAATTTAATTGTTTGTTACTAATTGAAAAATATTAAAGTTGTTATTCGGGACGTTCTGCAAGCGTCTGAAGAACGCCGTGAATGGTGTTTCCACCTGATTGAAGAGCAGAAATAACATTCTTCGCAGGCGATTGCAACAAAGCAATAATATCTGCAATGACTTCGTTCTTGCTCTTGATAGTTGCCAAAGCATCGAGTTGTTCTGCTCCTACATAGAAACCTTCTTCTGCATATGCAGCTTTCAATGAAGGAACACCGTCTTTGTATTCTTTCAACAATTTTGCCGGGACATTGGCAACCTCAGTAAACATGACTGCCGTAGTACCCTTCAAAGAATCGAATAACGGTGAATAATCAACATCTTCCATGCTCAGCAAAGCCTTGTGAAGCAAAGAATTCTTCACAACAACCATCTTAATACCGGCCTTATAGCACTTTCTACGCAAATCACTGGTAGCAGCAGCATCCATAGCTGTAGTATCTACCAGGTAGAAATGTCCATATTGCTTTACGGTATCAGCTAATTGACCTATAATTACGCCTTTATCTTCCTTTCTCATGACTCCTCCTTAGTTTATTGTATTTCATCTACTGATTTCGGGTCGATTTTAATACCCTTACTCATAGTACTTGAAAGATAAATACTCTTGATATAAGTACCCTTAGCTGCTGCCGGTTTCAATTTGATGATAGTAGCGATAAATTCTTTCGCATTTTCACGGATTTGGTCAGAAGTGAAAGAAATCTTGCCGATAGAAGTATGAACGATACCGCTCTTGTCTACCTTAAAGTCAATCTTACCTTGCTTAACCTCCTTAACAGCCTTAGCTACATCCATAGTCACAGTTCCGCTCTTCGGATTCGGCATCAATCCACGAGGACCAAGTACACGACCGAGAGCACCGATCTTACCCATGATAGAAGGCATTGTGATGATTACATCAACATCTGTCCATCCACCCTTGATCTTTTCAATATATTCATCAAGACCAACATAGTCAGCGCCAGCTTCTTTTGCAGCAGCTTCAGCATCCGGCGTACACAATACAAGCACACGAACCTGTTTACCTGTCCCATGAGGCAAAGATACAACACCTCTTACCATCTGGTTAGCTTTACGAGGATCCACACCTAAACGTACGTCGATATCAACTGAAGAATCAAATTTGGCGAAAGTAATTTCTTTTACCAGTTCCGAAGCTTCTTTCAGTGAGTATGCTTTCCCTGCTTCAATTTTTTCTGCAGCCAACTTTTGATTTTTTGTCAGTTTACCCATTATTAATTGAAGTTTATTTGTTATTTACCCGGGAAGTCACCTTTTACAGCGATACCCATACTTCTAGCTGTTCCTGCTACCATAGTCATGGCAGCCTCAATAGTAAAGCAGTTCAAGTCAACCAACTTATCCTGAGCGATTGTACGAATCTGATCCCAAGTCAATTCAGCGACTTTCTTACGATTCGGCTCAGCAGAACCACTCTTAATCTTCGCAGCCTCAAGCAGCTGAATAGCCACAGGAGGAGTTTTGATTACGAAGTCAAAAGACTTGTCTGTGTAGTAGGTAATAATAACAGGCAATACCTTACCTGCCTTGTCCTGGGTCCTGGCGTTGAATTGCTTGCAAAACTCCATAATGTTGATACCCTTCGAACCCAAGGCAGGTCCAACGGGAGGTGATGGATTTGCAGCGCCTCCTTTAATCTGTAATTTGATTAGTCCAGCAACTTCTTTAGCCATTTTCTTAGTTTTTAATATAAATGATTAACGAATAGAATAACGACACGTAACAAGATGTCTTATTCCTTTTCCACATCCGTAAAGCCCAACTCAAGCGGAGTCTTCCGCCCGAATATTTTGACCATCACTTTCAATTTCCGCTTTTCCGTACTCACTTCTTCAATGACACCACTGAATCCGCTGAACGGTCCGACAGAAACCTTTACTGTTTCTCCTACAACATAAGGAATGTTTGTGTCCTCACTTGCCTCCTGCAGTTCATCCACCGTACCCAGTATCCGATTTACTTCCGATTGTCTTAATGGTACCGGATGATCCAGTCCTCCTAAGAAACCGATTACATTGGTAATGTTTCTCAAATGATGAGCCACTTCACCAACCAACGCAGCTTCTATCAAGACATAACCGGGAAGATAAGTCCGCTCTTTCACAATTTTCTTACCATTGCGAACCTGATAGACTTTCTCCGTAGGAATCAATACCTGAGATACGTATTCACCAAGGTTCGTATTCCGCATTTCTGCTTCGATATACTCTTTCACCTTGGTTTCCTTACCACTCACGGCACGAAGTACGTACCATTTCTTTTCAACCTCAGACATTTTCTTCAACTGTTAATTAGTGCGGATAGATAACATCTTCCATAATGAACTGGAAGGCAGAATCCATAAGAAAAACAACGAGTGCAATAAGCAGGGAAGCATATAAAACAACTACTGCACTACTAGAAAGTTCTTTACGAGTAGGCCAAGATACTTTATGGACTAGTTCGTCGTAAGATTCTTTACAATAATTCGTTATCTTTTTAAACATAGTTTTCAAATTTAGCACGGGAAGAGAGACTCGAACTCCCGACACTCGGTTTTGGAGACCGATGCTCTACCAACTGAGCTATTCCCGTAAAAATAGTTCCCGAAAATGAATCCGGGAACTATCTATCTTAATTCAATGATTTCCTTTAATTAGTCAAGAATTTCAGTAATCTGACCTGCACCTACTGTACGTCCACCTTCACGGATAGCGAAACGCAAACCTACGTTCAATGCAACCGGGTAAATCAATTCTACAGTGATAGTTACGTTATCACCCGGCATTACCATGTCTGTTCCTTCCGGCAAAGTAATTTCACCTGTACAGTCCATAGTACGCAGATAGAACTGAGGACGATAGTGATTGTGGAACGGAGTGTGACGACCACCTTCTTCTTTCTTCAGGATATAAACCTCAGCTTTGAACTTAGAGTGAGCCTTAACCTGGCCCGGGTGACACAAAATCATACCACGTTTGATTTCGTTCTTGTCGATACCACGGAGCAACAGACCTACGTTATCACCAGCTTCGCCTTCATCCAAGATCTTGCGGAACATTTCAACACCAGTTACAACTGATTTCTTATCTTCACCCAGACCCAAGATTTCAACTTCGTCACCTACTTTTACGCGACCAGCTTCAATACGTCCGGTAGCTACAGTACCACGACCTGTGATTGAGAATACGTCTTCAACCGGCATCAAGAACGGTTTATCAACATCACGCGGAGGCAGAGGAATCCAGTTGTCAACAGCTTCCATCAGTTCGATAACCTTGTCTTCCCATTCCTTCACGCCGTTCAATGCACCCAGTGCAGAACCACGGATGATAGGAGTATTGTCACCGTCGTAGTCATAGAATGACAGCAGTTCGCGCATTTCCATTTCTACCAGTTCCAACATTTCTTCGTCATCAACCATATCGCATTTGTTCAAGAATACAACCAAACGCGGAACGTTTACCTGACGAGCCAACAGGATGTGTTCACGAGTCTGAGGCATCGGACCATCAGTTGCAGCAACTACGATGATCGCACCATCCATCTGAGCAGCACCAGTTACCATGTTCTTCACATAGTCGGCGTGTCCCGGACAGTCTACGTGTGCATAGTGACGATTTGCAGTTTCATATTCTACGTGAGAAGTATTGATAGTAATACCACGTTCCTTTTCTTCCGGAGCGTTATCAATCTGATCGAAAGACTTGATTTCGTCAGCTTTAGTGAAACCTCTCTCTGCCAATACCTTAGTAATAGCAGCAGTCAAAGTTGTTTTTCCGTGGTCTACGTGACCAATCGTACCAATGTTCACATGGGGTTTGGTGCGTTCAAATTTCTCTTTAGCCATAGCTTTACTTATTTATTTTGATTAATAATCAGCTTTACATATTCGCGAGCTGTTACCGGGACTTGAACCCGGGACCTCTTCCTTACCAAGGAAGTGCTCTACCGCTGAGCTATAACAGCAAAAGAAGAAAAGAAGAGCGGAAGACGGGACTCAAACCCGCGACCCTCAGCTTGGAAGGCTAATGCTCTATCGACTGAGCTACTTCCGCAAAATCAGTGGGCAAAGATGGATTCGAACCACCGAAGGCGTAAGCCAGCAGATTTACAGTCTGCCCCATTTGGCCACTCTGGTATTTGCCCAACTTTCTTTCTTCTGAGCCTCTTGTCGGATTCGAACCAACGACCCCGAGATTACAAATCACGTGCTCTGGCCAACTGAGCTAAAGAGGCAAGATTAAACTTTGCAGCCACGCGGCTATCTATCGTGGCTTAGCGGCTGCAAAGTTAGATATATTTTTTGAATCACAAAACTTTTAGCGTGATTTTTTTATTTCCCTTGCTGTTTTTCTTTTACTTTCAGCAATTGCTTAGACAATGCATCCATGCATACGTCTATCGATTCTTCAAATGTATCACTTACTTTTTCTGCGTAAAACTCGGTATTCAGCGCCAATACGCGCACGCCAGCTTCCTTATTCATAGCTGTCTCCGGCTTTACCACCTTCAAAGACACCTCTACTTTCTTTATATTATCGCAAAATCTTTCAAGTTTCTCTGCTTTCTTCTGAATAAAAGCTTCCAGTCTCTCAGATGCATCGAAATGAATGGATTGAATTCTTACTTCCATAAAAACCTCCTTTTTTTACGCTCTTGGATGAGCTTGTTCATAAACTTTTTTTAATTCTTCAAAAGTCGTATGCGTATAGACCTCGGTAGTGGTCAGGCTCTCATGTCCCAAAAGCTCCTTCACCGACTCCAGCCCTGCCTCATTATTCAGCATAGCCGTCGCAAATGAATGCCTCAGCACATGCGGGCTTCTTTTCTTCAACGTCACGACCTTCGACAAATCGCGTTTCACCAACAAATAAACAAGACTGGGATATAATGCCTTCCCTTCCTTACGGACGAAAAACGCCTCACATTCCCCGTGCCAATATTCTTCTCTTGCCGAAAGATAACGGAGCAGCCTTTCTTTCAAACCTTCCCCGAACGGGATAATACGCTGCTTATTCCTCTTTCCTGTCACTTTTATCTGGCATGCAGACAAATCCACATCCCCGTCTTTCAGACCTATCAGCTCCGCCTCGCGGATACCCGTTTCATAAAAGACTGCGATAACCGTCTTGTTGCGAACACTCTCGAAATCGTCACCCGGTTCCTCATCCAGCAACCTGTCCATATCAGCTTCTTTTACAAATACGGGAAGCGGTTTCTTCTTTTTCGGCCCCTGAACCTTCCGGATCGGATCTGCCGAAACCACATTCTCCCGCAACAGATAGCGATAAAACGACCGCAGCGCACTCAGCTTCCGGTTTACCGACGATGCCGAATACCCCTCATCCATCAATGAAACCATCCATCCACGGATAATGTCCGAATCGACAGCCGTAAAATCCAAAGCCTCATCCACCGCTTTGAAGTATGCTTCAAACTCCGAGAGGTCTGTACCATAGCTGACAATGGTCTTGTCAGAATAGTTTTTCTCGAACTGGAGATACCTCAGAAAAGATTCCTTCAACATAAAAATATCGCCTTTCTTGTTCTCAGCAACGAATTTATGAAAAAGAATTCAATTATTCAAAGATTTTTGCGGAATTATTCTTCTGTCTGATGCATTTTTTGAACGTAAATAGCACGTTCCATCTTCAATCTCTTCAATACAGACGGTTTGTCGTACTGCTGTCTGCGTCTCAATTCTTTTACAACACCTGTTTTCTCAAATTTTCTTTTAAATTTCTTCAGCGCTTTTTCAATGTTTTCGCCTTCTTTTACTGGTACTACAATCATGTTTTTAAAATTAAGATTATATTGTTATTAAATGTTGCGTAGTCAATTCGCGGCGCAAAATTACACATACTTTCTTTATTTACAAAACTTTCCACCATATTTTATTGTATATTCCACAGAAATCGTAACTTTGTTAACCGTTAAAACGAAAGCTACTGTATGGAAACAAGAATCACCGAACGAATAGCGTCTTTACGCGCTTTCATGCAAGAAAGAGGACTTTCTGCATTCATCATCCCAAGCACCGACCCGCATGCGGGCGAATACGTGCCTCAATACTGGGAGGCACGCAAGTGGATTTCCGGATTCACAGGTTCGGCAGGAACCGCCGTCATCACCTTATATAATAAAGGAGGACTCTGGACCGACTCGCGTTACTTCCTCCAGGCTGAAGAACAGTTGAAAGGCTCGGGCATCATTTTATTCAAAGACCGTCTGCCCGAAACTCCATCTATCCCCGACTGGCTGGGAAGTGTACTGAACCCGCACGACAAGGTGGGTATCGACGGATGGGTAAACAGCTATGGAGAAACAGAAGACTTACGCACTGCACTGGATACCCATGGACTGGAACTGGTAGCAACCGATGACCCGTTCCGACTCATTTGGAAGAACCGCCCTGCCCTGCCCGGCAATCCCCTTTCTATTCTGCCACTCACTTATGCCGGAACGTCTGCATCCGACAAGCTAAGAACCATACGTGCCTGCATTGATGCAACTCCGGCCGGCGGAATCCTCCTGTCCGCTCTTGACGAAATAGCCTGGACACTCAATCTGCGGGGAAATGACGTACATTGCAATCCGGTATTCATCAGCTACCTGCTCATCACCCGCCAAGATGCCACCTTATATATAATGAGTGAAAAACTTACCCCCGAACTGACCGCTTATCTCACCGAAAACGGTGTACAGGCAAAAGATTACGGAGAAATAGAAAACGACCTGCGGCATTTCACTGGCAAGAGCATCCAGCTTTCGCCCGAAACCAATTACGCACTATACCGTACGGCACAATCGGCTGCATCCGTCATCTGCCGTCCATCACCCGTCTGTATGTTGAAGGCCATCAAGAACGAAACCGAGATAGAGGGCTTCCATCAGGCAATGAAACGCGATGGAGTAGCAATGGTACGCTTCCTGATGTGGCTGAAGGAAGCCGTAAAGAGTGGAGCGGAAACCGAAATCAGTATTGATAAGAAACTATACGAATTCCGCTCGAAGCAAGATCTGTTCCAAGGCATCAGCTTCGATACCATCGCTGGCTACCAGGAACATGGAGCCATTGTCCATTACGAAGCCACCCCCGAAACAGCATCTACACTGAAGCCTGAAGGCTTGCTGCTCTTGGATAGCGGTGCACAATATACCGACGGCACAACCGATATCACCCGCACCATTGCCCTCGGACCGGTATCCGACGCACAACGCATCGATTACACCCTGGTGTTGAAAGGTTTCATCGCCTTGTCGCAAGCCGAATTTCCACAAGGCACATGTGGCACACAACTCGATGTACTCGCCCGCCAGTTTATGTGGAAAGCAGGTATCAATTACGGACACGGTACCGGACACGGAGTAGGACACTTCCTCAACGTTCACGAAGGCCCTCATCAAATCCGAATGAACCACGTCCCTGCCCTACTCCAACCCGGCATGACCCTCACCAACGAACCGGGCATTTACAAGTCTGGACGGTACGGTGTGCGCACCGAAAACACCATGCTCATCATCCCCAGCCAGACTACAGAGTTCGGTAAATTCTATAAGTTCGAACCATTGACACTCTGCCCGATAGACAAAGAGCCCATCCGCCCCGAAATGATGACAGCCGAGGAGAAAACATGGCTAAATGCCTATCATCAGAAAGTATATCAAGAACTTGCACCGCTGCTGGCACCCGAAGAGGCTGCATGGCTGGAAAATGCCACCTCTCCCCTCGCCTGAAGCATACAGATATTATCTTCAGAGCCATATGCACATATTTGCACCAAGCGGTGCAGATATGTGCATCCGCCAAGGCAAATAAGTGCACCGCCGACAAGATTAATAATCTTCCGCGTGCAAGATTAATAATCTTACGGCTTGAAGATTATTAATCTTATCGCATATAGGTCGAAGTGCATCCGCTGGAGCAAAAGGCTGAAGAACCGCAAACAACCTTTTATCGCAACATTCAAACTTAAGAAAATATGGCTTTAATCAAATCAGTAAGAGGATTTACTCCCAAAATGGGAAACAACTGTTTCCTTGCCGACAATGCCACGATTATCGGTGATGTAGTGATGGGAGACGATTGCAGCATCTGGTTCAATACCGTCCTGCGGGGAGATGTTAATAGCATCCGCATCGGAAACCGGGTAAACATTCAGGACGGAAGCGTCCTGCACACACTTTACGAGAAATCGACCGTAGAAATCGGCGATGATGTTTCTATCGGACATAACGTCACCCTGCACGGGGCATGTATCCACAACAAAGCACTCATCGGTATGGGCGCCACCCTGCTCGACCATGCCATAGTGGGCGAAGGTGCCATCGTAGCCGCCGGCGCTCTGGTACTTTCGAACACGATAATCGAACCATACACCCTTTGGGGAGGCGTTCCGGCAAAGTTCATCAAGAAAGTAAATCCTGCACAAAGCAAAGAATTAAACCAAAAGATAGCTAACGGATACCTGATGTATGCCTCGTGGTACAAATAAATTAAGAATTAGGAATGAAGAATCGCTGCGCCCGCATGGAATTCTTCATTCCTCATTCTTAATTCCTCAAAGCTTCCCAATCAATGCATCCACGTTTTCTTCTCGTGTCGCCCAGCTGGTAGCTATGCGCACCGCGGTATGCGTATCGTCTACTTTTTCCCAGACCTCGATACCGACCTGGGCAGAAAGGCGTGCCAATTGTTCATTCTCCAATACCACGAAGAGTTGGTTGGTCTGCGGAGTAATCAGAAACCGGTATCCCCGTTCCTTCAGTGCCGACACAATCTTGTCCGCCATCACAATGGCATTGCGGGCAATCCGTTCGTATAATCCGTCGGTAAAGAGTGTATCAAACTGAAGTCCGAGCAAACGCCCTTTTGCCAACAATACCCCTCTTTGCTTGATAATGGAAGACAACTGGCGGATAGCACCCGGACGAGGCATCACCAAAGCCTCGCCAAACAAAGCACCCACCTTTGTACCACCAATGTAAAACACATCGCAAAGCGAAGCTATCGTTTCCAGTGTCACATCATTACCATGAGCCGCAAGAGCATAACCCAAACGCGCACCATCCATATACAAAGGAAGGTGATGCTTGCGGCACACAGCCGACAAAGCCCGAAGTTCTGCCAATGTATACAAAGTCCCATATTCGGTAGGCTGGGAAATATACACCATTCCGGGAGCTACCATAGCCGTCCAACTGGGATTGGCATAAAAATCTGTAACATAGCGGTTCACATCCGTAGCAGAAAGCTTACCCTCAGCATGTGGCAAAGCCAGTACTTTATGCCCGCCAGCCTCTACAGCACCGGCTTCATGCTGGTTAATGTGTCCGCTCTCTGCAGCTATCACACCTTCATACGGACGAAGCATTGCTGTTATCAGCGTAGCATTGGTCTGCGTTCCGCCTACCATAAAATGTACCTCCGCTTCGGGAGCAGCGCACGCAAGCCGTATTTTCTCACGTGCCGCCTCACAATACACATCAGTTCCATATCCCGGTGTCTGTTCCATATTAGTCTGCATCAACCGCTCCAATACAAGCGGATGCGCCCCTTCCAGATAATCACTTTCAAAATGTAACATAGTTTACAATATAAAAATCCAAGACAAAGATAGAAATAAAACCTCTATCTTTCTTGATAAAAAGCCTCCAATCTCAATAAAACAAAACAGACCCTCATACGGAACATTTTACCAACAAACCTTAATATCAGACACGAATACATCTATAAATCAAATACTTATATACAATCCGTCAGTAGCCGGCGCGGCTACTGACGGGGGCTTTCCGCCCGTTCTCTCCAGAATATAGTTGTACTTGTAAAGGCTTGAGTTAGAACGATTTGAGTTTTTTAATTTATAAATTAAATTTTATTTGTTATGAGAAAAAAGTATTTAAGTGCACTGCTGTTCGGAGCGCTTTTGTTCGCTTCGGCAGGAACTTTTAC
>NZ_NFKD01000078.1:0-18174 GCF_002160215.1 Bacteroides sp. An19
AAGCTTCTTTCAGATTCCAACTCGCGATGGACACCCTTGCTTTGGGCTGTATGATTCCCGCTATTAGGGCTCATTAGGGACTTGCACCCGTTAGCTAATACTCATGCCGAGCATACATCCAATAAAAAAGGAGCCTACAATGAGGCTCCTTTTATTTCTCAGTGAAAGTAAAGTGTTGAATTAAATAGTGACTATATTTACGCTAGGTTATTTCTATTACACTTAGTCATCGTCTTCATCAAAAAATATTTGAACATCAAATATACTATCGATAATCTTTGCCAAAACCTTATCAAAGTATTTTGATTTCACGAATGTATTCCTACTTTGTATAACATCTTTCAATTTAAAAAATGTAACAACATGAGTCACAAAATAAGATTCTTTCGCCATAGGACGATTCAGCCAATCATTCTCAATTTTAATCGTATATTCTGGATGGTAATTCTTTGTTGATATAAGTACAGCATAAAACATACCATCCTCTTTTTCCAATAACTGCTCATTTGAGAGGACTAAAGCTGGATGTATTTTATCCTCACCTTCTGGAGTTCGATAATAAATCTCAACTATTTCTCTTTGTGAAACTTTTTCTACAGCCATTTATCCAAACCTATTATTAAGCGACCAGAGTTATAATCTATAAAACTCTCTATACTCGGTTCTTCATGAGTAGGAACATAAATATTATCACTTAATCTTTTTTCTAATTCTTCGTCAGAAATAAATGTTTCTCTTTTAATTTTAGCACGAGCAATCTTTCGCTTTTTCTTTATAAAGAAAGAATCCATCAAAGTATCATTTTCACCTGGAAAACATATTGAATTTGGTATGTATGTACAATTTATATTTTCACAAAAATCGTTATATTGAAGTGGGAGATTATTCGTGCTTGAAAGAAAAAGTAAAGATGATACGCCCAATAATAGTGTATCATGAATCTTGTAATTTTTCTTTATCCCATTATAAGCCAACGTAGTGGAGGTGTCACATCCCTTTTCAGGAGATACTATATTTATAAAATCCTTATCCATAATTATTTTCTATTAAATGAGTCATAGAGTTCTCCTCTGGTCATGTTTTTGAAAAAATCACTTAGTCTTGAATGATATCCATCCAAAATTTGCTCAAACATTGGGAATAAATCTTCACTGCTTCTTAAAGAGTTCAATTTACTTTCAACTACCAATCCGTTTCGTCTGTCATTAAGCGTACCAGTACTAATCTTTAGATTAAAAACAGAATCATTTTCTCTTTGTGCAATCTCAAAATTAAGACCTACAGGATTTTGTATGAATTCAGATTCTATTGTTAAATGAAATTTTTCTTTTAGGAAAGAGAAAATATTTTCATCTTGAAATTGAAATTCAAAAAAATCAAGATACTTTAACCCTATATGAATACCTTTGTTTGGATTGAATGCATACAAGTTCTTAACAACATTTACTATCTTCAAAATCTCTTCATAAAAGACATTCCAATCATAATCTGAGCCGACATGATTAATAGATAATATACCAGGCCCTAACTGATACAAAATTGAGTTTGAATTAATTTTCTTAGAACGATAAATTGGTCTATTCAAAAAAGCTTGTATTGGAATATTAGGATCCGGAAGTAAATTTTCAGGCTTCTCATACGAATCTTTCAATGCAGCATACATAGCACCTATAAGTAGCTGAAATTTATCAACTTCTTGCTTGTTGCTAGAATTCCATTTTATTTCAAAAATAACCTCCACCAAAGGGGCATTAGACAATCTGCTCATAATTCAATTTATAATTTATAGTATAATAAATGCTAGTATTTTATTTGAATAGCTAAGAAAATATCTTTATATTTTTTGCAAATATCAGTTTTTTTTCTTGTAAAATCAATATGTAGGCTATAAAAAATATAGTTAATGCTTTATTCTCATAATGAAGTCACTTCTATCTAATCATTAACAATCTCACCAAAATAACAATATTATCAATAAAGAGTTTGATTATATGTAATTAAATCTATAACATTTCGCAAATCTTTTGCGTGAAAAACAAAAGACCTTATTCCCCGCCGCCCGATTTTGCTTGTGTCAGCAGCAAAATCGGGCGGCGGGCGGCCGCGACGCTACCCACCTCCCTAAACGCTGCTACGGCCATTTGCAGCCCCTACAGCCTGCCTTCGTCCCCGTAGCTGTAATAACTTCCATCTGTTACTATCACGTGGTCAAGAAGCCTGATATTCATAATTCGTCCCGCTTCCAGCAGGGCATGCGTCAGGCGGTCGTCGTCCTTACTTGGTTGAAAATTACCTGACGGGTGATTGTGGCAGAGTATCATGGAGGTGGCGTTGCAAGAAAGTGCCTCATGTAAAATAACTCTTACATCTACCTGAGTAGACGCCAGCCCTCCGACTGAGATACGCTGTTTGCGGATGATTCGGGCTGCCTGATTCAGGAAGATAACCCAACATTCCTCTACTTTCTGGTCTGCCATGTAGGGAAGCATCACTTCGTAAACGTCTGCGCTGGAAGTTATACGCTTGTAGTTGTTCTTCCGTTCCTTGATTCTCTTGTATAGTTCAATGACCGCCAGTGCCATCTCTTTGCGTGCCGGTGTCAGCAGGTTGCAAATGTCTTCTATTGATACATTGCTGCCGTTCGCTAACATGGCGTTCACCTGATTGCTTGTTTCCTTGTTGTTGGTAAGCTGATAAACTACTTCTGCGTCGCTCAAGTGGCGGCATTCTCCGCAAATTTCGAATAAATCTTTCATGATGTTGTTTATTAAATTGTTAGACAAATAAGGTTTTCGCTAAAAACATTCCACCGATAACGGATGCGCCAAAACTTTCAAGGTGGCAGGCAAAACGAGCGTAGGAGTAACCACGGGTTATCACGTCATCGAAGACAAGCACTTTTTTATCTTTGAAAAACTCCTTGTCGAAGTTGATTACCTGCACGTCGTTTACGTGCTTCCCTGATTTGCTTTCGTGGATTGCCAGCCGTTCACCCTCTACCGTGATATGGCTGTATCCGTTTACCGCTCCCGATAGTCTGGCCACTTCTTCCGAAAACTCTCTGTATCGGATTTCATTTTTCCGCTGGCTGCTGGCTGGGATACAGACAAACACCATGTCACTCACTGACGTGCCAAACTGCTCACGGATTTTCTTTGCGACAAGCTGGGCTGCTGAAACGGCACATTTACCGTCTTTGAACGCCCAAACGTATTTTCTCACCTGCCAGTCTCTTGCGCTGGCCTGATACTTTGTGGGCAGGTAGTCAAAGAAGTTGAACATGTACTTTCTGCACTGGTTTAGCATGGATTCGGTAAAGGTTTTCATATCGGTAGATTTTGGAGTTTTATTCTTGAACCTCGAGCCGAGGTAGTGAGCCTTTTCTTCTGCTCTTCCTTCTCTGAGGTTTTTTTTATTCCGTCGCCTTTCGCTGTCGGTTTGTTTCGCCTTTTTACACTGCCTCAAAAGGTGTTGCCAGCCGTGAAAGACAAGTTTTCACCGTAAAGCCGGGCCTTGAATACTACCCTGAAAGGGTGGAGATTTTTACAGTGAACAGCGCCTGAACTTGGTATACGGCAGGCAACATTTACCTTTGCAGTGAAGAAAAGGCGTAACTGACAGGGGGAGGGGACACCGATATGAATTCCGAAGAGAAGAACAGAAGAGCAGTCAAACAATACATAGCTTTAGCTATACCGCCAGTAGGGAGAGCAACGGGGGGGGTGGGCCGCTGCGTGAACGCCATCGCCAACCAGAAAGACAATCGAGTGTCTTTCTACCTTTCTACCCGATAAATTTTGGGAATTTCTCGGGAGCCAGCAGATTGTGTAGCAGTAAATTAGCAAGCAAAAACAGACTTAAACAGGCGGATTTATTCTGATTTTCCGCTCATCCGATACAAAAACAGCACACAATCAATCGATTATCCCCTCAAAATACCGCATTTTATGCGGACGTCGGTTTTCCGACCCCCCACCGCCCTACGCCATAAACCTAATTAGCACCTTTGATAAAAGCGGAATATGTAACGGCACAAACGTCCACACGCACGGTACACGCTATCGCACGCATAAAAAAACAGCCCCGACAACCATTCGCACGGTCGCCAGGGCTACACCTTAATATAAAACTAATTAGCTATTGAAACTTACATTGATGATGTCACGAAGATATCGTCGATCATCTGAGGGAAACGCTCACAACCGATACACAACGTATCGAAAGCATCCGAACCGTCCGTTCTCGCCTGAAGCTGGTCTTCTTCTGTTTCAGCCAACTTCTCCCCTCTCTTATCCTTACCACCATTGTACACACCAGCTGTCTGTACAGAGATAAGCAGATCCTCGTTGTTCTGTTCGTTGAAGAATGGAATGAGCTTTGCCTTCCCTGCAAACATACGATTGATTAGCAGCCACTTCTCTATGTGTTTCATCGGGGGGCCTATATAGACGGAATTAACTTCCCAACCTCTATCCTTGAAAGCACGCTCGACGACGTAATGAAAGTCTTCGTCATTGACCGCATAGTTTGATCCCAGGGCCGTACTGTCGTAATAGAAGATAACCTCCTTACGCCGCTGGTGCCGGTAATACTTGCAGAAGTCATCTACCAAGGCCTCGAGCTTTCGCTCATACTTTACCCAGAAAGACTTAATCACCTTCAGCCGGTTTCGGTCCGGCTGACCAGCTACCAGCCAGTTGATGTTGGCATTAAAGTCGAAGGCAATGCAGATAGGTTTATCTCGATCCAGATCTGCATCCATCAAACATGATGGCTCCTTGATTTTGTCGAACTGATATTCCAGGCTGTCCAGGTAACTAAAGTCTGTAGCGTTGTACTTGTGCCTTTCCGTCATACTGGAATAAAATCCGTCCTTGCTGATACCGATACGCCTGCATAGGATAGCAGTCTGAAAGGTAAGCGGAGGAAGATCACGCTTCATCTGGTTGATGAATGCTTCGCCCAGCAGCTGCATATTCTCGATCGTGGAGAACTCACGATATAAAACAGCAACAGAACCCATCCGGCATACATCACGGTTCAGGGTGCGCAGATAGTCTTTCAGATATAAAGGTACAGGTTCTGATTTAGCCTGAAGGTCACGGATTCGTTTCTTTGTTCGCCAAATCTCATGCACTGTCGCCTGGATGACTTCAATCAGTTCCGGATCGCATTTCTTCTCGTAATCCAGAAACCAGGAGCCTTTCTTCGTCACCGGCATATCAGAAGTAATCAGCATGCCGTGATGAAAGTAGTGATGACCGAAGTATTGTTTGTTACCTCGGTTCGCCGGAAGGGTTTCATCCTTCAACTGCTCGAAGTCAATATACTTTGCTTCGTCGATGTCGAGATAATCAAGAGAGAAGGAGTTGGAGGTTCCGGAACGGTCCTGGCTGATGATGTAGCCGATGGATCCGTTGTAGAATGAAATCACATTCTCCCAGTTGTCAGGCTGGAAGATAGGTTCACCCCACCCCCACGACTTCGGCGGCTTCTTTCCGATGGTCCAGTGCACATCACGTTTGAATCCCCATCGCTGCCAGTGGATCAGCATGGACGGGATGGTGTTGGTGAGGGCACGTTTACAATTGGCCGCCACAAAACCGGTGATGCTTCCGGGCATACGCTGCATGTTACGCAGGTTGATAGCGGCATGAATCGGACCTTTACCCCACCCACGTCCGGCACACAATACGATATCCTTAGCTGGAGTGAAAAGAACTTGCTGCTGGGTCTCGTGGAAGTACTCTCTCATGGTTTAGGTTCCTCCTGTGATTTTTTCGGATTGAAGATATCGTCTTCGTTGAAGTCTGCATCTTCGAACTGGATGTCCTGGATATCTTCATTCATGTATTGTTTGATCTTATCCGCAATGCGTTGCCGGATATTCGGTATCGGTTTGATTCCGATAATTGTCGGATCGCTGTCCGGCTGGAACGGCTGCACGACAATCTTGTCGTAGCCTAAATCCTTGGCGTCCTCTTTGTCGAGTTGCATGTACTTGGCGTAATAGTTGTCGCAAGCGGCCATCGCCCTGGCATCCTTCATTCGCTTGGCCATCTCGTAGCTCTCTTCGTTGCGCTGGATGAAGCGGTACCGATGGTAGTCCTTTGTAGCCTTGTTCAGATCACCCAGCAGATACTTGATGATCCGAATATCTTCGTAAGCAGCTGACTTCTGTATCTGGTATCGCTTCTGAAGTTCCAAAACGATTTCCTGTTCTCGTATGCGCGGGTACTGGAGCCAATAATTATACATGTCCCGAAGTCTGAGCAGACGCTGCTGAATGACTTCGGGAATGTTACGCTCTTTCATCTCGTCGACCGAGGCAAAGAGATTTTCTTTTGCAATATCAATTGTTGCGGGTAATGGCATAGTTATAAATCTTCATCGGAATCCATATCTCGGATATAAGAACCTACCAGCTGTACCGCCAGCGGACTACCGGCTTCGGCCAGTTCCAGCTCATTCTGCCGGATCTGCAAAGCTCTTTCGGCTTTCCCCTTACGGTAAGCAATACTGACCGGATGGGACTTGTCGGATATGATTTCTCGCAGACGGCGTTCATCTACGTCCATCAGAACAGCGATATCCGACACTGGAGTGAGCATCGTAGCAAGTTCCTTAATTCTGTTAATCTGTGTTGAAGTGAATTCCATTGAGGTGTAGGCTTCGGGTATTAATAATCTCTGAAAACTGGTCTCGCAAAGTGAGAAAGATGTCAGGCTGTGTCGTGATCATCGCACATTCTGTCCGGTTGCCTCGCGTCTGGTTCTGACTGGTAACGACTGTAACCATCCAGCGATCGTTCTCGATAAGCAATACCTTGGAATGGTTTTCCGTGAGGTACACGTCATCGAATACGGAAGACATAAAGGTATACAAGTTGACGGTCTTTCGAGCTGCCTTCAGGTCAGCAAGCAGAACGGAGTGAAGGATCATCTTCCGTTTGCGAAGCGAAAACAACCGGCGCAAGAACTCTTCGGATGTAGAAAAGGTGGATACATAGACCTTAGCCGGTCCGGTCTGTGACAGGATGTACTCAAGAACATCAAAAAGCTGAAGCCGGTTATCCAGGTATGCTTGTAACGGCACATCGGATAACGGCTTCAGTAATCGGTTTACATGTTTCATGCTTTCAACCCTAATTCACGTAAGGCATTCACCTGGTCTTCTCCTACGTTGTTTCCAGTAGAAATCAGGAAGTCGTATCTCTGCTGTACCTTAGCCAGCAGCTTCTCGTACTTTTCCTGATCTCCGGATTCTTTCAGCTCTGCCAGTTTCCTTTTGTTGTCTGACAGATAACCGCGGGCTGCACTGACTTTCTTTGCCACTTCAGCCGGATCGTCAGGAGATTCACCTTTTGTCTCTTCGGTACCCTGAGCATCCGGATTGAAATGGTCGTACTTGTCCATGTTATCCCGATATCTGGCATCCAGCTCTTCCAATTGCTTCAGGTATTCGTACCTGTCGCATGGAAGAGCATCCTTCATGGTTTTCAATGTTTCAAAAGTCTGCTTCAGGCGGAAGTAGATATCCTTATTGTCTTCCCAAAGCTGACGGATCTCTTCGGGCAATGAATCGTGATCCGCGCGTTTACCCTTTGCGATGGTAGCTTCTTGCGATGTGTCGTCATCGGAACTGATTTCAGGCTGGAAGGTGGCCAGCGTTTCCGCTACTGCCGGAACCAGCTCTTTATCCATCTTGACTACATCTTGAATCGTCTTGCGGTCCAGACGGATCGCCAGATATTTCTTCAGCTCATACTCAATCTTGCTCGCAAACTTCTGCGGATTGCGGGAAATATTCTGAAACAGAATGCGGTTTCGGGTCAGTTTGAGTACCATTTCCGCACCTTTCATCAGGTCACGCTTAGCCGGCTCCGTATTGAGCCAGCCTTGCATGTCTGTAGTTAACTGTTCATCTATATACATAACTGTATTCTCCTTTTAATTAGCCTCCCGGAAGGATGGTACTACCATCTGCTCCGGAAATTTCGCCATCTTCCGTTTCGATTTTACCCGTATAGAACGGTGACGGGCAAATATCTGTACATTGTGCCTCGAGAGTGGTGCCTGCGGTACCGGTATCTCCTTCTCCCGAAGTTTGAGAAATGGTAACTGAAGGATCAAAAGCTTCAGAGCCGAGTACACGGAACTTACCATTCTTCTGCTGGCACAGAAATATCAGCTCATCGACATTAGCCTGACGACAAAAGCCTGACGCTTCTTCGTCAGTACCAGCATGGACCAACGTGGCTTTATTCAGGAAGGTCTTAGATGGAACTTCACCCTGTGACTCTGCACTGATGGACGACTTCGTTGTCAGCAATTCAATGTACTGCCATTTCTTGTCGGCAGCCAAAACAAAGTCACCTTCGTAGGTTGCCAAAGCAGCCATACTCTCTGCCCCGTCAATCGCCGGAAGTGCCGGCCATTTTTTGATCCAACTTTTCGGGATAAAGTATACTTTACGTCTAATACCCGGTGTCGATGTCTGACCTGGACACCAGGAAAGGGACTCGTACATCCCTTTGCTTGTACAATCTACTGCCATAACTTAACCTCCTATTCCAGCGACAACCGGAGTTGAACCGTCGACGGTACCAACCAGCAGACGCTCTTTAGAAATTGATTCAAATTCTGTACCGAAGTACATTGTAGCGATGTAATCCAGTTTGAATGCATGATGCTTCTCAACGGTAATGTTCTCCGCATCGGCACCATTGCCAAAACCTACGAGCATATTGCTCTTGGTAGTCAGGTGGATGAACGGTGAACCTGCCTTATTCGCCAGCGGAACCAATTCGCAACGGCCATTGGAACCTTCGAGTACCGTTTTTTCAAAACTGGTGTTATAAGGTACATGCCCCACAGTCGCCTGGTAATCGTCTACATAATTATCGTACACTCCCTGAGGAATAAACAATTTAGTTTGCGTTTCACGCAAAACCGGATCAGCTGCACGGTAAAATGCTTTCAAGACATCTACGGCGTTATCTTTACTGATTGCTTCGATGGTGAACATATTACCCAAATCAGTAGAGATTTTAGCTGCGTCTTTTTCAGTTTTGGTAATGGTGTCAAAACCATTGAAAAGTTCTTTGGTCTTGGTTCCACTGTCGTTACGTTTCGCGTTCCAAATAGAAGCATTCAAGTTACCACCCATTTTCGCAGTCAGGAAAGCCAGCACCTGGCGGGCAATATCTACATTTTTCAAAGCCTCTCCTTTTGTAATCAGATTACCGTAAATGGTCTGCCATACAGAGTTAGGAGAAAACTTCTTTACTACACTACCGAGAAAGGTTTCTAATGTACGCGGATTGATAGATACTCCATCAGTATCTTCACGTCCTTCGTCATAAGGTCCCAGCTCAATATCGCCAGATAATTCGCCTACCACTTCTTTACCGCGAACACCCGGTCTTTGTGTCATGTGCTGTAAAGTTGTACCCAATGCCAGAACCGGCATCATCAGTAATTCTTTTCGATAACGAACAGCCGACTTGGCCAGCTGCTCATCCGTAATTTTTACGTATCCAGTTGTGTCTGCCATCTTATAACAAATCTTTTACGTCGTTAAACAATTCTTTAGCAGTGTTTAGTTTTGCAATGTCGTCATCCTCACCTTCATCACCATTGATGTGTGTGGTTTCCTCACCATCATTTTTTTGCAGGTTTTCATTCTGCTTCTTCAGATCGGAAATCTGATTGTCTTTATCAGAAGATTCCTGCTCCAGATGGGCGATGTGGTCATTGAGGGCCTTGACCTGATCTTCGGTAAGCATCACCTTACCATCTTTGTCAACTTCCACACCCTCTATTTTCAAGATGGAATTGACTTTCTGATAATCCTTTTTCATTTGTTTTGACTGATTAAGTGATTTATTTTGTGTCTGTGCAGCTTCCGGCTGATGTCCTTTTAAGAACTTATTGACGAAATTATTGAACCAGCTGGGAGCTGTATCAGCTTCCTGACTTTGTGTCCTATCTATGGCGGGCAATGCCGGCAGGTGGAACATGTTAAACTTTGTCTTCATCGAGTCGTCGAAGTTCAGTTTTGAGCCGTCTTCTACGATTTCGTCAATGAATCCGTATTCAAGTGCTTCCTGGGCAGTAAGCCAGCGTCCTTCTTTCAGGATTGGAAGAATGTCATCTACTTTTTTCTTGCACTTGTTGGCGTAGAGGTTGGCCAGTACCAAGTCCATCTTGTCATTCTCCAGCTTGTTAGCCTTCAGGTCGTCGATAAGCTGCTGAATCTGGTCGGCATTGTAGTTGCCCCAGGCATCCACCCAGTTTGACACCTTATGAATAAGATAGAATGCATATCTGGACATGCAGGTTTTCTTGGCACCGGTAGCCAGGATTGTAGCCGCGCTGGCTACGTATCCATACAGGTAGCAAGTCACGTTGCCGTGATCAAGAAACTGCTGCCGGATGTCGAGCGCATCGTCCACCGAGCCACCGAGGGACGATACACGCACATTGACAGGCTTGTTTTTCAAACCTGACATCTGGCTTCGGATATAGTTCTTTGAATATCCCCAAGGACCGATGTGTGAATCAATACTAATACTATAATCCATGTTGTCGAAAATTAGTCTACGCAATATTATACCTTATATATATTGCATAAAAAGACTCTAATCTAATATGGCAAGCATTGGAATAGGGGAGGTCAGGGTTACTGTGACGGTAACACCTGCCCGTCCACTGGCTGCGGACGGAAAAGTCTCTTCGTTTTGTATGACGGGGTAAGGTTTTTCGGATGAACCAATCAGGAACTGGGAGCCGGTGACGGTTGTTACCTTGAAGCAGAACTTTTTGGCACCAGGTAGCAGCTTCTTTGACCGGAACATGGTGAGTTTGGTGGTGAAAATGCGTTGTTTGTTCTCGATTTTGTCAGAAATTTCGACTGAACTCAGCCCGATGGTCGAAATTGGGCTGAATTGCTGGTAGACATTCAGCCATACTCCCCGGTCGGCTATGATGTCTGAATGCTGAAGGTGATAGGCCTCGATGCATTCTACTTTTCTAATGTTCTGAATCAGATGTACCATGATTTTTGTTATTGGATTATGTGTGTTCGGTGTTGTTTGGGTTTGTACAAAAACGGCCTACTCATCCGAGTGTTTTCTGGTTAAAGAACCTAAAAAGATACCTCTCCGGCTATAACTGGTCCTCATACGGTAGTATTTCTGTCTGACAGTCTCCGAATAGTCGTCATCGATGCCGTGCATTTCACACCAGGCAGCGATGGTCTTGTTCAGGCCGCAATCGCGCTTAGTCAGGTCGCTCATCTCATTCCAGAGGTTCGCCCGGAACAGGTCTTCGATGGTCTCCTTTACAGCTGCCTTGGCTTTTTTGCCCAGGTAGTTATAATATTGCGGCGGTTTGGCTTTGCTGTCGGGAATGACGATGGCTGTCAATTCGTCTTCTGCCATTTCCGGCTGAACTTCCGGTGGTCTTTTCCGGAGGAACCGGCGGATGACAGCATTCTCATTACTCTGCGGTGGAAATACCACCGGATTTCCCAGGCTATTGTGAAGCCATTGCTTTAAATAAGGCTCCAGTTTGATATAAAACACAATGTGGCTCATAATGAATTGATTATTTATTACAAATATAATATATATATAACTTTTTAGATAAATAAATTTGTCATTAATCTGCTCCAAAAGCAAAAAGTATATTTCCAGATATGACATACTTTTTGCCTTCTACGCCTTCTACACTTTCTACAGAAAATAAAATATACTGGTAATCAATAGTTTATAATTTTATAAGGCTTCTACAATTGTAGAAATTATGTAGAAAATGAAGTAATTTGTAGAAGGTTTTAACAAAAACAGCATTTTGTAGAATTTTGTAGAAGGTTTGTAGAATGTATGTAGAATATATAAATATCTCATTATTAACATTGTAGAAGGTGTAGAAAGTGTAGAAGCCTTTTTCACCCCGTGGGAAAAGGTAGAAACTGGTCTTGACATATACGAAAAATGCCCATACGGTAAACCGTACAGGCATCTCTCTACAATATTATTATTGGTACAATACATTACGAATCCTTTCATCTAATAATCCATAAAGATTACTGACTGAATATGCTTTCTCACAAAATGTCCTACCGGACTTGAACCAGACACGTGCCGAGAACAATTGGCCAGTATCTACTATCTTGATACGGCGTATATCCGGAAACGAGTCAAGAAAATAACGGCAAATCTTCTGCCTGACCTCTGAAGTAGTACTTGCCTTGCGATGGCGAGTACCTGTAGCCGGGTTATAAACTCTCAATGCATTGCTGTTGAATGAGCGAATATCCGTTTCGTGGACTGACGTTCCGTTGAAGCTGAGCATAGCTACATTGGGAATGAATGTATGATTGTTGAGCATAAATAAAAAAAGGTATCCGTGCCTGTCCCGTTGCTCAACAATCATACACTACAAATGCAGGTCTAATCTGTGGGCACATTAACGCTCCACACGGGGGTACACGGATACCAATATTTTAATGGTACTACCAAATATGCGGACATAAAAAACGCCTGCAAAGAATGCAAGCTTGTCCAGCCGCACTGTATTATATGTATAAAATTGTTGAGCACTGCAAATATGGTGATTTATTTTTGAATAGCAAAGAATAAACATAAAAAAAGAGCAAGCGTTTTACAACGATTGCCCTTTTAAACCTCTAAAACCGTTACTGATAACCAATATCAATCAAACAATTGCGGTTCGTTATAGCTGTTTCAACTGTTGCCCTGAGGTCAACAGTTGAGGACGTGAAGCCCTCAACTGAAAACAATGTTACTCCTCCGTATTTTCCTCGAATGTCATAACCAGCTGCCTATTGTTGGCCCGCCAATCGTCAATAGTGAACTTCATCACCTGATTCAATTCAGCTTTGGCTTCGTTCATCAACTTCTGCGCATCCTTGAAGCGGCGTTGGCATTCCTGGTATTCTTCCACCTTCCTTTCCATCATCTTTTGTTTTTCGGCAAGGAAAGTCTGTGGTTCTGTAAAGTGTCTGTACAGCGCACGGTAACATTCTTCTTTGTACTTCAGTACTGCTGGACGTGCTTCCTCATTCACTTTGGAAGTATCTATAGAAAATAGCCAGCCGAACACGTACATGTAGGGGATGCTATACATTTCGCGTTCTTTACCGTCGTTGGCAACCGCGTGTATCATACACGCAGTTGAACTAAGAATCTCATCCCGTTCGATGCGTTGTTTTTGTCCATTAGCATCTATCCCCAACGCCTCACATATCGGACGGATAGGTACCAACTGTTCATCACTTGTGGCAACAATATCCACATTATTTACTCTTGCAATAATTTTTGTTTCCATGATTCTTTAATATTAAAATATTCAATCTAAATCATCACTTGTAGTCTCATTACCTTCCACCTCTACCTCGAGGTTAATATTATAAGTATCCTTAATCATCTTGTAATCGAAACACAGGGCAATGTCCGGTGTCGAGGTCTTTTTGTAGGATATTCCTCCGGTGGGAGTCGTTTCTATTTTCTGAACTTCCACACCACGCTGTATGTTTTTGAACCGGACTGAGTTCTTTTTACCCATGTATTCCTTGGAGTTCTCCAGGTAGTACACCAGCGAGCCTTCCGGAAGAATTGAATCGCCAACTTGCTTGCCGAACTTTTTATACAGCATGAAGATGCGGTTCTTGCGCATCATCAGGATGGCCTTGGGTTCCTGGTACTGCTGTTCAATCTTTATCAGGTTACTTTTGAACTTATTGACATATTCTATACGGTAGTCACCTTCGATAAATATCTCACCATCCTGCTGCAGATAAGATACCACATTCCAAAAGTTGGCCAGTTCATTGTTGCTCTTGCATTCAGCATTCTGCAGCAGAATACCATCTACTGTCACCTGCCGGATATCCGGATAAGAAAACGGAATATCCAGCACCCCCTCGAGCGTACGAAATGCGGCCAGCGGTATGATCCAGTTACGAAGGATTCGATCTTCCACCTTTTCGGCTCCGAGAGCTTCTAATACGTCGGACAGACAGGTATGATAGTTGCTGATGAACTGCTGTTCCATCCGCGCCCGGTGGCGAAGTATCTGGAGCGTCAAGTGAGTGAGTCCCCGTTTACGAATCTCTACCAGTTCGTTGTATCGGCGTTTCTCTTCCTCTGTGAACTCCGATTTGGCAAAGGTAAGAAATATCAGACGGCTGAACAGAGCGATGTCGGCGGTTGCCATCTCCTGACCGGAAAGAATTACTCCGGAGTCTACGGCAGTTATCTCACGCTTTTTGTCACGATCCATGTTCATGCGTGACCGACCGGCACCGTCCCAAAGCCCTTTGAGGTATTCGCGTTTATCGATATCAATATTATTCTTGAACTCGTCAATATGTACCAGGGCATTGGCACACTGTGCCACCAGGTCGGCCAACGCCGGTATGGTAGCATTCTGGATATTGGGAGGAATGTTCTCGATAATGAACAATGCCATCAGACTGTGTCCGAGTTCAGACTTACCGGAACCTTTGGGACCAAACAAGTTTAATATGGGAAAGCTCTTGGTATATCCAGTGATAATGTCACGAAACAAAGTAGCCAGCAGAAAACAGATTCCTACCTTGGCATTGTCACCGAATACCCCGACCAGTTTGGAAAAGTATTCCTTCAGACTTATGGAAGAATAATTAAGGTGAACGAACCTACGTTCGAACTGGAACAACTTGTCGTCATCACGATAGATCAGACTACTTGCAGGAAGATAGAAGTTGCCTTTCTCACCCAACCGCACAATACCATATTCATCAGCCGGATGCCATTCCGTATCAAAAACTCCGTTGCCAAACGCATAGAATCCTTTACGCTGCCATCCCAACTGGGTGATTTCAGTAGCCGTTTCAGTCTGTTCATAAAGATACATCTTCAGGCGTGTCATTTCTTTTTCACTGGCCAGCCAGATATAATTGCCCAATCCCTCAACCTTCTGCTTGAACTTGGAGAGGGATACCAGGTCTTCCTGCTTCATTTCCACAATTTCTTCCTGACGGTTCTGGTTCTTGATACGATACAAACGTTTAGGCATCAAGGAGTCTTTGATATGGAACATCGGTAGCATGATGAAGTTAGACCACTGGAACTCCTTGCCGTCGTTAGTGGAATAATAGCAGTTGTTGGATTCAAAGAAACCGTATTTTGCCAGCAGATCCCGATTGATGACTTGCGATTTACCGGCTTTGGATTCATTGATCTTCTTTTTCTCCCGGTTGATGGCCATCGACCAAAGATTCTTGTTATTGTATGTATCTCTCAGTTTAGCCAGGTACATAGCCTCTTTGACCTCGTCGCCGACCATTGCAACAAGTTTGGCAATCTGGCTGACTGCCGCGCTTTTATCTTCAGTCGTACCATCTTTGTTGAACGCATATCCGGCATACCAGGTAATGAAGTCTTGTTCTTCCAACTGGTTGAAACGGCTGATGTTCGTACAATACGAATCCGGATCATTCTTCAGGTTGCCTTCACCCAGTGGTATTTCACGCACTGAAACGGAGAAACCACACTCCATAGCCAGCACACCGCTTTTTATCACAGCTGCAATGCCGGTACCGTATGGAGCATCTACTGGTTTTGGGTCAGCGTCCGGAAGAAAACACAGCGTTGTAGCGTATCTCTTCAATTGTTCAAACTGCCCTTTAGTCCAGGCAGAACCCAGCGAGGCGATGGTATTGTTGACTCCAATGGATTGCAGGCGCATGACATCGGGTGCACCCTCTACACAATAGAATTTCTCTTCTTTGGCTGCCTGACGGATGGCATTATCTATACCGAAAATACTGCTTCCTTTGTGATACAAATCACTTTCACAGGAATTCAGATATTTCGGTGTACCATCCACTTCGCTCATGTCGCGGGCCGTCCATCCGATAATATTCCGGAAGCGATCACGGATTGGGATCATAATACGGTCACGGTAGAAATCATAGTATCCCCCGTTTTTCTTCTTACGGATCAGTCCCATTTCTTCCATCAATTCCAATGACAATCCCTTGGATGCTGCCATCTCTGATAACTGGGACCAGTCTGCCAGAGCATATCCGATACCCATTTCTACCGGAAATGAATCACCCCAGCGCTGTCGGATCTTGGCACGTGCTGCGTCTGCTTCCGGACGGGACAGGTTCTGAAGGAATACTTCGGCTGCAAACTGATTGATGATCTGCATGGATTCGCGTTTCTTCTGACGACGTATTTCGTCGGCTGAAGGCTTCTCCTGTTCATCGTCGATATGTATTCCGTATTTATCGGCCAGCCAGAAACAAGCTTCACGAAAATTCATGTGATTGTACTTCTGTACGAACTTGATGACGTTACCACCTTCTTTGCAGGCACCAAAGCAATACCATGTACCCCGTCCAGGTTCCACCATGAAAGAAGGAGTATCTTCTGTATGAAACGGACAACAAGCCTTATACCTGGCACCCGCACGCTTGAGCTCCACAAAACCGGATATCACGTCTACAATGTCCGCACGGTCGAGAATTTTTTCAATATCACTATTCGATATCATGTCTTTGAGTGTTTAGATACGTCGAATATCGATGATTTGTCGTGTAAATAAAAACTGAGTACTACTTGGATAATGGGATGTCATACTGGCGCAACCGAGAGTTGCTGTTTATGGCATAACAACGGCCGAAACCATCCCATCGCACTCTTCTGTGCCATGTAACATTCTGTTTTACCCCATTTACAAGTACCCGTTTCAGTTCCGGTACCGCACCGATAATTTTGCGGATCTCCTGAGATTTATCCGTATAAAAAACGTGTTCGAAGGTATAACCGGGATTAAAGTTTTCCCATTCATGCATTTTATGTAGTTTGTTCATAATCCATCTTCGATTTCTGTTGTTCTCCAATTCATTTCACTAGACATATAGTCCAAAATAAAAATCTGCTCATTCTGAGAATAAGACTTCAGGTTTTCATAGATAAAGGCAAGTTCTGCTTTGGCAATTTCCATTAATGCTTCACCATGAGGTGAGAGATATCCAATGCCAGCTATTTTAGCTTGTATTTCCGGATTACGGTTTTTGTCACTTAAATTGTCCATAACTATCAAAATCTGTGTAACACAAAGAAATTAGAACTTTATTGATGAAAAGCTCTCAATAAAAATCACGAACTTCGTCAAGACTATCGGTATCTATTCGACAACGTATAATGAGGTGCGTATTGTCCAATCGTACAATAACCCTCCAAACTCTATATCTATGCTTTCTCATATATTTAATCGGGTAATTTTATCATATCCAGTTTCACACACAACCATACGTTTTGTTATACCAGGAAGCAATTTCCCGAGTATTATCTAATCTGAGTTTGAACTTAATTTGCTGTATCAAGTTGTGTACGGTATTGATGGAAATATATAGCAAATCGGCAATCTCCTGATTGCTGTATCCTTCAGCCAATAGCTCAGCTACCTCTAACTGTCTGCCTTTGATGACAGAACTGCGCTGTGGCAAACAAATAATGCCCTCGTACCGGCAATCTCCGCTACCTCTCAGTGGACAATGAACCTGTTCTATGTTCACGTTGCCATGCCGGTCTAAATCCCATTTGAGCGTATCCGATTCACCGCAGTTGCAGCGTAGAAAACGACTCGCCATCAGAAAATGATAATATCGCTTATTCTGCTGAGAACGGATATAGCATTGCTCCAGGGCTTTGTATGCATCTGCATAACAATCATGCACGGTAGTCAGTACTTCTTCGATAATATCCACAGTTTTTTCGGACAATGTATAAGACTGGTTATCCTTCCAATATCCAACCTTACCTGAAGGAGTATTATAAAATTCAATCGGTGTCTGCATGTTTATCCTCCTTGATGATTCTTTCAATGGCTCCGCGCTCCAGTTTAGACCAGCTTCCTTTACGCATCTTTGTCATAAAGGTGGGATAAGAGAATCCACATGTTTCAATAACCTTTTTAATGAACTCGGATTTCTGCTTAATCTCGAGTGATGAATAATAGTCAGATATAACCATATTCAAGTTTCGCAAGTTCAACTTGCAGCTTTTAATCTATAAATGTCGCAAATATGTTTCATATCTTCCTCCCTGTTGATGATAGCCTGATAGATATCTTCATCAGTCAATCCGAAGAG
>NZ_NFKD01000079.1:0-17449 GCF_002160215.1 Bacteroides sp. An19
TGTATTGCCGGATGACCCTGATTCCGGGCTTCCACCGCCTTCCTCCGCCCTTTTCGCTACGCTCCAAGGACGGAGGAAGGCGGTGGCGGAGTTGCACTTCTAACTTGACGGTGGGGTTCAGACTTCCCATACCAGTACCGGCTTTTCCCGCTACCGGAAGAAAGAGCGGCCGGCGATGCACCTATATGCGCATGCCGATGCATATAGTTCCGGACACAAACGCAGGTATATGCATCACGCTCTCATCCGGCTTCAATTCCCCATTCGCTACGCCTGCCCGTGCAAGGTTTACCATACGGATAAAGAAATTCTGGCTCTGCCGTTCTTCATTCTTCATTTTAAATTCGTACATTTGCAGGAAATATAAACCTTTAAAATCTCGAATTATGAATTTCCCTACGAATGTAAAGTACACGAACGAACACGAATGGATTCGCCTGGAAGGTGAAGAAGCCTATGTAGGCATTACCGATTACGCACAAGACCAATTGGGTGACATCGTCTTTGTAGACATCACCACCGAAGGCGAGACGCTGGACAAAGGCGAAGTGTTCGGCACCATAGAGGTAGTGAAAACCGTTTCCGACCTTTTCCTCCCGATAGGCGGAGAGGTGCTGGAAGTAAACCCGGAACTGGAAGAACATCCGGAACTGGTGAACCAAGACCCGTACGGCAAAGGCTGGCTGGTACGCATCAAACCGACTGATGCATCAGAACTAGACGAACTGCTGGATGCGGATGCATACAAACAGCTGATTAATGAATAATTTAATGAAGGAGTTAAGGAGTTAAAGGAGTTATCACTCCGCTGCGCTCCGTTAGGAGTTAAAGCCAATAGTCAGGTTGATGAAAACGAACCTCCTTAACTTCTTAACTCCTCAAAAAAAACAAACGACATGAAACCGATTGTAAGTATCATCATGGGAAGCACTTCCGACCTTCCCGTTATGGAAAAGGCTGCGGCTTTCCTCAACGACATGCAAGTGCCGTTCGAAATGAACGCCCTTTCCGCCCACCGCACTCCCGCCGAAGTGGAGAAGTTTGCCAAAGAAGCCGCAGGCAGGGGCCTGAAAGTCATTATTGCCGGAGCAGGCATGGCGGCTGCATTGCCGGGTGTCATTGCCGCCAATACCACACTGCCCGTTATCGGCATTCCTATCAAAGGCTCCACGCTTGACGGAGTAGACGCTCTGTATTCCATTATCCAAATGCCTCCGGGCATCCCCGTGGCTACGGTTGCTATCAACGGGGCGATGAATGCCGCTATCCTTGCCGTGCAGATGCTCGCCCTGTCTGACGAGGCGTTGGCACAGAAGTTTGCCGCATACAAGGAAGGCTTGAAAAACAAAATCGTCAAAGCCAACCAAGACCTGAAAGAGGTGAAATACGAGTATAAAGTAGATTGATTTTTTAGGTAACTAGGTGACAAGGTACTAGGTGACTAGGTTTCAGATACCATCGACTGGTGCCAACAAAGGTATTCAGAACCTTGTCACCTTGTCAACTGGTACCTTGTCAACTAAAAAAACATGGATTATTTCAATTATTCACGCCGCCAGGCAAGCGAAGTATATGTAGGCGGCACACCTATGGGAGGCACTAACCCCATCCGGGTGCAAAGCATGACCAATACGCCTACCACCGATACCGAAGCCTGTGTAGAGCAAGCCATCCGCATCATTGAAGCTGGAGGCGAATATGTGCGCCTCACCACCCAAGGCACACGTGAGGCCGAGAACCTGAAGAACATCAACATCGGCTTGCGCTCGAAAGGCTACGGCACACCGCTGATTGCTGACGTCCACTTCAATCCGAAAGTGGCGGAAGTGGCAGCGCTTTATGCCGAAGGGGTACGCATCAACCCGGGCAACTATACCGATGCCGCACGTACCTTCAAGAAGCTGGAGTATACGGATGAAGAATACGCCAAAGAGATACAAAAGATACGCGAACGGCTGGTCCCTTTCCTGGACATCTGCAAGGAAAACCATACCGCCATACGCATCGGGGTGAACCACGGCTCGCTATCCGACCGTATCATGTCGCGCTATGGCGATACACCGGCAGGCATGGTGGAATCGTGCATGGAGTTCCTGCGCATCTGCGTGGAAGAACAATTCACGGACGTGGTCATTTCCATCAAGGCATCGAATACCGTCATTATGGTGAAAACGGTCCGCTTGCTGGTGGCGCAAATGGAAAAAGAAGGCATGGCGTTCCCGCTTCATCTGGGCGTGACAGAAGCGGGTGACGGGGAAGACGGGCGCATCAAGTCGGCATTGGGCATCGGAGCCCTGCTATGCGACGGACTGGGCGACACCATCCGTGTCTCACTTACAGAAGCTCCTGAAGCCGAAATACCCGTTGCACGCAAATTGGTGGACTACGTCGCCAAGCGGAACGGCCATGTCTACATACCCGGGATGGAAGCGGAAGGCTTTTGCTACACCGACCCTGCGCGCCGTGCTACTACACCCGTGGGAAACATCGGAGGAGAACAAGTGCCCGTAGTCATTTCGGCACGCCTCAACGGGAATATGGAGACAAACGGACAATTCCGTCCGGACTATATCTATTGCGGGCAGACCTTGCCCGAAGAACGCCAGCCGGGCATCGGTTACATTGTAGACGCAAACCGCTGGGACGGAAGCGAAGGCACTTATCCGGCATTCAGCCACAAACAACTGATTGAGCTTCATTTCAGCCAGGCAGAACGGAAATTCCTTTTCCTTACCTATCTGACGTTGGACGAAGAAGCAATCGCCTGCCTGCGCCGCCATCCGGAAACCGTCATCATCGCACAGAGCAACCATGTGAACCGCTTGGGCGAGTTCCGCGGCTTAGCCCACCAACTGATGGCATTAGGGCTGAAAAACCCATTGGTGTTCTTCCAGTACTATAAGGAAACCAGTCTGGAAGATTTCCAGTTGAAAGCCGCTACGGATATGGGCGCTTTACTCATCGACGGGTTCTGCGACGGCATCTTGCTTTATAACGACGGTGATGCTATCTCCGACTTGAAATCAGACGAAACCGCATTCGGCATCCTTCAAGCCGGACGCCTGCGTACTTCGAAAACCGAATACATCTCCTGCCCGGGATGCGGACGTACGCTCTACGACCTCGAAGCAACCATCGCCCGCATCAAGGCCGCGACCTCGCACCTGAAAGGCTTGAAGATAGGCATCATGGGCTGCATCGTAAACGGTCCGGGCGAAATGGCAGATGCCGACTATGGCTATGTAGGTGCCGGACGAGGCAAAATCAGCCTTTATAAGAAAAAAGAATGCATTGAAAAGAATATCCCCGAAGAGCAGGCGGTGGAGAAACTGCTGGAACTGATTAGCAGGAATGAAGAATGAGAAATGAAGAATGAAGAATGAAGAATTTCCATGCGGGCGAAGCGATTCTTCATTCATCATTCTTCATTCTTCATTTAATAATTGACTACAGGCCATCCGTCAGATGTCCATGTCATTTCGCGTATAAACAATTTCGGGGCTCCATCTTCTGCAATCGAATAAGCATGGCATAAGAAATAATCTTTTCCGTCCAGATGATAAGCTGCGTTATGTCCGATACCGGCATACGCTTCGTTTCCTTCTATCACCAGCGTTCCGCCTCCTTTTGCCATCGGTTTCCCTTCTTTGTCGACATAGGGTCCGACAACCGACTTCGAGCGTCCTACCACGACTTTATAATTACTATCTTTCCCCCGGCAACAATAATCAAATGAAACGAAAAGATAGTAATAGTCTCCGTGCTTCATGATAAACGGAGCTTCTACAGCTCCATCACCCGGATCTTTATCATCCAGCTCGAACGAACGCGGACGGCTGCAAAGCGAATGCCATTCTTCAGGCTGTGCCACCTGCATCAGGTCATCAGTAAGCTTCACCATTTTAATACCATCCCAAAATGAGCCGAAGCTCATCCATGGCGTACCGTCCTCACCGATGATGATATTAGGGTCGATAGCATTCCACATATCCCGGTTGGGAATCGACTGGATTACTTTTCCATGATCCGTCCATTTAAAGTCAGGTTCAGACGGGTCAAGCGTCGGATTGGTAGCATGTCCGATAGCCGAAGTATTCTTGGCAAATGCCGAGCAAGAATAAAACAAGTGATACAACCCATTGTGGTAAATGATATCGGGAGCCCATGTATGTCCCTTATACCCCTTTACAGCTTCCACCGCCCATTGAGGAGCTTCGGCAAACACGGGTTTCTCGAACTTCCAAGTCTTTAAATCCTTAGAGGACATGACAGACACTCCTTCGCCCGTAGCGAACAAATAATAAGTATCACCTTGCTTCGCCATTACCGGGTCGTGCACCAACGGACTGTCGGTAGTCTGTGGCTGTTGGGCGAAGCTCCCCCATCCTATACCTAAGAACATGGTCAATAAAACAACTTTCTTCATACGCTTGTAGTTTTATCTAAATAAACAATTATACTCACAGCTTGTCAGCACGTATTGCAAAGTTGCAAAAACAAAAACAAAACAAGGTGGACAAACGCCCCTTTCAGGTGGAGAGCTTCCCCAATCAATCCTCCATCAGGCTACTCGGCGTAACATTGAAATGTTTCGTGAAACAGCGGGTAAAATATTTCGGGTCATTAAAACCTACGGCATAAGCTATCTCTGAAATATTCATCGTACGGTTCACTTTATTTTTCAACAGCAGTTCACGCGCCAGGTTCAGACGGTAATTCCGTATGAATTGTCCTGCAGACTGGCCGGTCAGGCACTGCATCTTCTTATTCAGCAAACTTTTACTGATGCCCATCTCACGAATAAAGTCGCTCACCTCAAAATCGGAATTCTTATAATTATCCTTCACCACCATCATCGCCTTTTCCAGGAACTTCTTGTCTCCCGAATTTTCATTTGCCAACTCCAGGGAATCTGTATCCATGTCAATAGAAAAACGCTGCTGGAAACGCTTACGGTTTTCCAGAATACTGGCAATACGTGCCAGTAACATGTTTTCATCGAAAGGCTTCAGCAGATAAGCATCTACCCCCATCTTATAACTGTCCAGCCGGGCTTCGTCCGAAGTCTTGGCGGTCAGCATCAGGAAAGGTATGTGGGAAATGGAAAAATCACTCCGCACGCGATGCAACAGTTCCACACCATCCATCACCGGCATCATCAGGTCGCTGATAATAAAGTCCACCGAATACGTTTTCAGCATCCGGAGAGCCTCTTCCCCATCAGCAGCCTCTACCACATTATAATACTCGCGCAAGATAGAGCGGGTATAATCGCGCATGTCCTTGTTGTCTTCTACCACCAGCATCGTCAGCCGGCTGTTACGCATCAGTTCGGGATGTATCTCTTCGGTTTCTGCCACTGCCGGCCGGGGCTGCTCTCCACGCACCACAGGCAGCAAGACACGGAAGGTAGAACCACCCGACGGCCTGTTCTTCGCTCCTATCTCGCCCGAAAGCAACAAGACCAGCTTCCGGCACAAATACAGCCCGATGCCCGTTCCGCTCTGCCCGCTCACCGATACCTGATATTGGTTATCCGCCTGATAAAAACGGTTGAAAATACGGTCGATGTCTTCCTGGGGGATTCCTTTCCCTGTATCGCTTACGCTAATAAACAACTTCTCGCCGTTTTCTGACATCAGCGAAGCTATATAAACAGATACCTGCCCGCCTTTAGGGGTAAACTTGAGGGCGTTGCTTATCAGGTTGGTCAGAATCTTACGCAAGATATCTTCGGCAAACATCATAAACGGATTGTGCAGACGGACATAACAACGCAAATCAATGTCACGTGCCTGCGCATATACCGTAAACGAAGGCATGAATTCTTCTACAAAGCTACGGATATTACCGTAATTGGAAACAATCTTCACCCGTCCTTCTTCCACCTTCCGGAAATCCAACAACTGATTGATAAGCGACAACAGGTACTTCGAGTTGCGTTCCACCAGATGAAGCTGTTCGATAACCTGAGGATTATAACTCAACTTCAAAGCCCGTTCGATAGGACCGATGATCAACGTAAGCGGAGTACGGAATTCATGCGTAATATTAGTAAAGAAAGCCAGCTTGTCAACAGTAAGTTCTTCCACCTTCCGTGACATTTCCAGAATCTTGTTCTTCTGGCTGGTAATCTTCTCGTTCGATTCTTTCAACAACTTATTCTGATGTGAAAGTTCCTCCGTCTGGTCGGACAAAAGCTTTTTCTGTTCTTCCAGTTTCCGGGTACGCTCTTCTACCAACGTATGAAGCAATTTCTGCTGATGTTTTAATGAGCGGAACCGCCCATACACCAACATCAGCAAGACCAGCCCGACAAGCAACTGAAACCAAAAAGTCTTATAAAAATAAGGCGTAACCTCAATCATCAAAGTCTGCGTAGGCGAAACATAGTTTTTCCCATCCGAAGCATAACGCAATTCGAACACATACTTTCCCGGACGCAGGCTGGTATAGGATACGGTATGCTGATTGGCAGGAACCTCTATCCACTTGTCATCAAATCCTTCCAACCGGTAAGCATAACATGCCAAGGCAGAAGGATTATAATCCAAGGATGCAAAATGCACCGTCAGTTGCTTGTCACGTTCATGAATATTCACCCGATTATCCGCAAATGCCACGTCACGGTCAAAACTAAACAGTCCGGTAAATGTCAATGGAAATCCTTTATCCGATTCTACACGGGGGATAAAACGGATTTCCGAAAAACCATTCGTGCTGCCCACATACACGTCACCGTTTTTCGACCCTCCGATAGCATTCCAATAAAACTGGTTGCTGAGCAAGCCGTCGTGTTTCGTATAATTTTGAAACGTATTATCTTTGGAATTGAAACGTGACAAGCCATTATTGGTAGTCAGCCAGACATATCCGTCCTTGCCTTCCCACACGCCTATCACATTATCGTTTATCAAACCATCTTTCGCAGTAAAAGCCTTGAAACGGCAATTGCCGACTTTCCCTTTTGCCCGATAAAAGCCATTCCCATTTGTACCAATCCATACACCCCCATCTTTCGCGGGACAAACCGATGTTATCCGCTCTGCCATCCGCTCGGAAGGATTATCCAGCTTATGGCCATACAAGGCATATTCCAAAGAGTCCTTCCCATATGTGTGCAAATCAATCTGATACAACCCAGAGCTGACCCCCATCCATAAAATGCCATCGGACGTGATGCATCCTCCCAACGACCCATAAACACTTCCCCGGCGCTTGCCGTGGAAAGGATCAAACACTTTCCCCGTAGCTGGATGATAGGCCAATATATCCCGGTTCGTGCCAATCCATAACAAGTCATTCAACGAATCGTAAAGCAGCACACTGACAAAAGCCTGGAAAAGTTCGGGAATTTCGGAAGACAAAACCGGATGAAAAGTCTTGTCGGACAAATTATTTCCACTCACCCAGCCAAAACCTCCGCCCCACGTTCCTACATAAATGCGGCCTTTCCCGTCAGACGCCAGCGCACTGACCGAATTATGGCTCAAGCGTGACGGCAATCCCGTTGTATAATGCTCGAAATACTGTTTCCCTGCACGGCGAAGATTAAGCCCAGCCTCAACCGTCCCTATCCATAACGACCCGTTTTCATCTTCCAGGATAGCATTAACCAGATTCCCCGAAAGGCTTCCTGCATCTTCTTGTGAATGCAAGTCGTTCTGTATCTGCAAACGCGAAATGAACATCTTGTTCAATCCTCCCACCTCTGTACCTATCCAAAGCAAATTTTCATCGGCAAGCAGGCAATTGATGAAATTACAATTCAATCCGGATGCACCGTCTGCCTGTTCCGATTGAAGGATGCGGGTAAAATTGTCGCTTACGGCATTATACAGATTCAACCCCTTCAAGGTACCGACTACCAATACCCCATCGGGAGTCAGGTTGATATCCGTCACATAACTCTGCGACAACGAAAACGGGTCACGCTCATTATAATAATAAGCCCTTGATATTTCTGTCCGTACGTTATAACGAAACAATCCTTTATTGGTTCCAATCCATAAGTCATTCTGCCAAGGGAAGATGCACTGCATGACGGTATTTGCCGGAATAAATGCATCAGACGAAAATACCGGCACCGGTTTTTGAGGAGTTGACACACTTTCTTTTATCAATGACAATGTGCCCAGATAATCAAACCAAATATATCCATCCGCCTCACAGAAAGCCAAGCTACGGTTATACAAATAAAGATCGCATATCCGTGTAATATACTCCACTTTACCGTCTGAAGAAAACGCGATTTTATACAAAGCATCATCTGCACCCACCCACACATTGCCAGAAGAAGAACAATAGACAAAAGAGGCGGAATGAAAAGCAGCCGATGCAAATTTTCCACCCAGCTCCTGGCCACCTATCAAACGCAGACTATTTACATCCAGAATATCCAAGCCTTGCTCTCCCGCCATCCAGATCCGTCCGAAATGGTCCTCACAGAACTTCACGATGAAATTATTCTTCAGCCGTGTCTCTCCCGAAAAAGCATTGAATGTAATAAAATCGTACCCGTCATAACGCGTCACACCATCTCCCCCTGTAGAGACCCATAAAAAGCCACGGCTGTCTTTCATCAAATCCTCCACGTAATTCTTGGGCAACCCATCATCCATTGTCAGATGGGTAAACAAATAATTGCCTCCCCTATTCTGCGGAAAGGCAGGAAGTATATGCAGCAACACGCATATCCACACAAGCAATGAACAGTATCGTATTTTCATCAGTATCTGTCTCTAATAGTTAACGACAAGTATCCCGGAGCATCCACTCCGGTGTTCCCCATCTATCTTCACCAACAAATATACGAACTTTCTTTTACCGGCAGAACACTTCATCCGAAGAAAGCAGCTACAGGAAACAAATATCCACCCAAAACGGATAAATATCCACCCCTCTCCCCGAATCTGCCTGCCCGATACCTGGAAATCCCCCGTCACAGACACACCGGTAGAGCTACCTGCAGGCATGATGCATGCCTTCAGAAAATGCATATATACTTCGATTGCACAAGCGGAAATGCCTCAAAAGCCCATTCCAAATCAGCACACGATAAATTCAAAAACAGTTTCTAAAAAGAAGATTATCATTTTTTTCTAATATGGCAAAACACCACCTGAAAGTCACTATTCGTTTGAAATGAAGTAACAAACCTCCAAACTATACAACAAAAAACAAATGTCCACCAAAGAAAGGTAAATATCCACCTTCCTGGAAGTGAACATTCTTATTTTTGTATGACATAAAAATCTAATAAAGAAAAGTAAACATGAACACACGTATTCAATCCATGATGCTGCTGACTTTGATGATATGTGCCGGCAGCTTTGCGACCTTTGCCAGTAACAATGATACAACGTTTGTTGCATCTGGCAACCCGATAGTCAATTATAAATATCTGGGCGACCCTGCAGCAATGGTTTATGACGGCAAAGTATACATTTATGCCGGACACGATGAATGCCCTGCTCCCGAACAATACTACCTGATGAACGAATGGTGCATTTTTTCTACCGAAGATATGCATACTTTTACCGAACATGCCTATACATTAAAAGCTACCGATTTTAAATGGGCGAAAGGAGAAGCATGGGCAAGCCAGGTAATCGAACGCAACGGAAAATTCTACTGGTATGTGACCGTAGAACATGCCACTATTCCCGGCAAATCTATCGGAGTAGCCGTTTCCGACTCTCCTATCGGTCCATTTAAAGATGCACGTGGTTCGGCACTTATTACCAATGACATGACAACTGAATATACCTCCATCCGATGGGACGACATAGACCCTACTGTATTCATTGATGATGACGGACAGGCATATTTATTTTGGGGAAATACCCAATGCTATTATGCCAAGCTGAAAGAAAACATGACAGAACTGGACGGTCCGATTATGCCCATACAGTTGCCCCGTTTCACCGAAGCGCCTTGGATACACAAACATAACGGCTGGTATTACCTGTCGTTTGCATCCGAGTTTCCTGAAAAAATCTGCTATGCCATGAGCCGCAACATTAACGGTCCATGGGAATACAAAGGCATCCTGAACGAAATAGCTGGTAATTCGAATACCAACCATCAGGCTATCATTGAATTCAAGGGGAAATCCTATTTCATCTACCACAACGGGAGTATTAATACCGATGGCTGCGGTTTCCGACGGGCCATCTGTATCGACCGTCTGTACTATAACGAAGACGGTACCATCAGACGTATACAAATGACATCGGAAGGAATCTGGGAATAAGGCTTTTCATTAATTTTCTAGATAGGTTATACACTAAAAAAATCCGTGGATACGCCGGGATGGCGCATCCATGGAACTATTAGAAGCTGTTTTGAATTTCTCCAAAAAGTTTTTCTTGGCTTGATGTATCCGTTTTCGTGTGTGCTTTGGGCGATTTTTTGGTCCTTTTCGCTCCTGTTCTTCGTCAGATAGCCCGCTATCTTCCTCATCACAGAAGCGGAAATGCCTCAAAAACTCATCCCAAATCATCGCACGATAAATTCAAAACAGCTTCTTATTCCCTAAAAAATACACTTAAATTTCTCACAAGAAAAACAACATCAAAAAAAGACCGACTGCAAATCGGGCAAACCCATTCAGGCCTGCACCGATTCCAGTCGGATTTATATCTAGTTCTAAGTGCTTCTTATGCTTCACCTTTGAAATCACTCAAAGGGGGTACAAAGGTTTTGGCATTGCGCTGCTGCTCTGGCATCTGAATCGGTCCGAAATTCTTTTCGTATTTTACGATATTATCCTGCAAAGCAAACATCAGGCGTTTGGCATTTTCAGGAGTCATCACTATACGCGACTGTACGCCGGCCTTAGGAAGTCCCGGCATGATACGTACAAAATCAAGTATAAATTCAGATGTAGAATGAGTGATAATAGCCAAATTGGCATACGTACCTTGAGCCACTTCTTCTTTCAGCTCTATCTGCAATTGTTCCGGATTGTTATTATTTTCGTTTTCCATAATGATTTACTTTTCTACTGATTTTAGGACTAGTTATTTACTCCACAAAAATAGGAAACTTTTCTCTATTTACCATATACTTCCATAAAAATATTTTGCAAAATCATTTCTGTGACGCCGTGTGCGCATCCGATTCTGTTTTTGCTTCCGGCACTGAAAGAATCTTGCGGTATTCCGCAGGAGACGTCAGCACTTCAATCGCTTTCTTCAAGTCGGCATCGTCTTTCAAACGCTGCATCGCCGCACCCCGTTCAAAGAAATATCGGGTTGCTACTTCTTCGGCTATCTGTTCTTTTATCGGTCCGGAAAAATAATCTAGGTCACGATCCAAGTTATGGTTCAGTTTCTGTTCCAATGCCTTAAACTCTTCGGCCGCGCCTTCCATATACCCTTCAAATTCGGCTACTTCTTTCAAGGTTTTCAGCATTTGTTCGCTCTGGCGGTCATAAGTGAAGTTGGCATCCTTTACCAGTTTTTTAAAATCGGCATAATCCTCATCTGTAATCTGCAACGAATCTACAGAGACCAATGCCGGATGAGTCAGGCAATACTGGGTAGCATAGTCAAATATCAAATCATCATTCAGCAAATAGAAAAGAATATTAGGGAACTTATCACCCTTCACTTCTATGTCGGGACGTATGCCTCCCCCATCACGCACTTCACGACCGGCAGCTGTATAAAACACATGGGTCAGACTGTCGGGGATACGTGCCACCGAACCATCAGCATTCTTCTTCGCATAATCTATTGCCTGAATGCAACGCCCGCTGGGAATATAATACTTCGAAGTAGTCACCTTCAGTGTCCCATTATACGGAAGCTGACGAGTGGTCTGAACCAATCCCTTCCCATACGTACGGGTGCCAATGATAACTGCACGGTCTAAATCCTGCATCGAGCCACTCAAGATTTCAGAAGCCGAAGCGGTGTTGCCATTAACCAATACAGCCAGAGGCATTCCCGTATCAATCGGTTCATTCGCGGTCTTAAAAGACCCTGCAGCCTGACGGATCTTACCTTTGGTTACGACTATCTCCTTGCCTTTAGGTATAAAAAAATTGACAATGTCTACCGCTTCCTGCAACGATCCTCCCCCATTGTCACGCAAATCGAGAATCAATGCCTTTGCTCCTTTATCTTTCAGTTCAATGAATGCTTTTTTTACATCCTTGGCACAGTTGTCGGTAAAGCCACTGAGTGCCAGATAGCCGATACTATCGTGCACCATACCGTAATAAGGCACCGGATTGTTCCGGATATTCTTCCGGGTAATCTTAAATTCCATCACCGTGCTGTCGTTTTTCAACGGACGGAGCACTTTCAGGATAAACGATGTTCCCGGTTCGCCACGTAAAGCCTCACTTACTTTCTCCGAAAACTCTTGAGGTTTCAAATCACCACGAACCATGTCCTTCCCTCCTACTGATAGGATAATGTCGCCCGCCTTTACTCCTGCCTCTGCAGCCGGCATACCCTCTATCGGCTCTATCACGGCAATACGGTCTTTCTTCTTGTAATACCGGATAGCCGCACCGATACCTCCATACTTTCCGGTAATCATCTCCTTCAAGCTGCTCACTTCTTCTTCGGGATAATATTCCGTATAAGGGTCGGTAAGTGCCAACATGCCGTTTACCCCGTTCTGAATCACTTTCTCCGGATTAAGGGTATCGACATAAAACAAATCAAGTTCCTTGAAAATAGCATTGAATATATCCAGATTCTTCGCTATTTGGAAATTACGGTCGTCTTCCTGTTTAAAACTGGACAAGCCCAAAGCCATCAATACGACCAATGCCCCTATAAGTGTTCTTTTTGTATTCATAACTTTACTAAACGATTATGAGGTACAAAGAAACACATTATTCTGCTTCGGATAACAGAACCAAGCAAATATTTAACTTTATTTCGTTTGTCACGCCAGTCACGGAAACCGGTTGCATCATGCCACGCATATAGTTGCACCTGCCGATGCAGATACTTTTGCGTGCCAATACAAATAAGTGCAGGCAGAGCAGAACATTTCCACAAGAAAAAACGCTTCGATTTTTTGGTTGCTAACCGTAGCCTGTATATATTTGCATTACCATAATTAATATAGTTGAACGAAATGAAAACGTATGACATTTATTTCTCGGACCAACGTTCGAGCGACAACAAGGGATTTTCTATCAAAACCGAAGAGAAAGCCATCCACATGGCAGAAGACATACTCGCCAAAGGCGGGAGCTACATCGAAGAATATGCCGGAGGTACCATATCGGTAATCGACTCGGAAGGAGTAACCGTATGGAGCAAACCCATACCGAAAGCATAACTCAAGAACTCAAAAACTCAAAAACTTAAGAACTCAAAAACTCAAAAACTTAAGAACTCAAAAACTTAAGAACTCAAAAACTCAAAACTCAATATCTATGTTCTCAGGAATAGTAGAAGAATGTGCCAAAGTAGTCAAGATAGTCAAAGAACAGGAAAACCTGCATCTGACCTTGACGTGTTCGTTTGTAAATGAACTGAAAATAGACCAAAGCGTGTCGCACAACGGTGTGTGCCTCACCGTGGTTCACATCGAAAACAATACGTACACCGTTACCGCCATGAAAGAAACCATCGAACGCTCGAATATCGGGCTGCTGAAAGAAGGCGATGAAGTGAACGTAGAACGGAGCATGCTGATGAACGGCAGGCTGGACGGACATATCGTGCAGGGACATGTAGACCAGACAGCTGTATGCACGGCTATTGACGATGCCGACGGAAGCTGGTATTTCACGTTCAAGTATGATTTCCAGCCCGAAATGGCGAAACGCGGATACTTTACCGTAGACAAAGGCTCGGTAACCGTCAACGGGGTGAGCCTGACCGTATGTAACCCGATGCAAGACTCGTTCCAAGTAGCGATCATCCCATATACCTTCGAACATACTAATTTCCACACGCTGCACATAGGAAGTGTGGTAAATCTGGAATTCGACATCATCGGCAAATACCTGAGCCGCATGATGCAGCTGGTGGGATAAAACACATAGAAACACGAACATAACATTAACACTTAAAATTGAAAGCATGAGAAAAACATTTGCATTGGGATTATTGGGCATCTCTCTTCTTGCCGGGAACGCCCAGACATTCAAAGAGTGGCAAGACCCGGAAATAAACGCCATCAACCGTGCGCCGATGCATACCGACTATTTCGCATACGAGTCGGCAGAAGCTATCGGAAATGGGAAAACGCAATCGCAGAACTATATGAGCCTGGATGGCACCTGGAAATTCTTTTGGGTGGCAAATGCCGACCAGCGCCCTACCGATTTCTGGAAAACCGGATACAACGACAAGGGATGGGATGACATACAAGTACCCAGCGTATGGGAACTGAACGGATACGGAGACCCCATCTATGTAAACACCGGCTTTGCCTGGCGGAACCAATACGAAAGCAATCCTCCCTACGTACCCACGGAAAAGAACCATGTAGGCTCTTACCGCCGGGAAATCACCGTTCCGGCTTCGTGGAAAGGGAAAGACATTATCGCACACTTCGGTGCCGTCAGCTCGAACATGTACCTTTGGGTAAACGGGAAATTCGTAGGATATAGCGAGGACAGCAAGCTGGAAGCCGAGTTCGACCTGACCTCTTACCTGAAACCGGGGCAGAAAAACGTAATCGCGTTCCAGGTATTCCGCTGGTGCGACGGGTCGTACCTGGAAGACCAGGATTTCTTCCGCTACACCGGAGTGGCACGCCACTGCTATCTGTATGCACGCAACAAGAAACGCATCGAAGACATCCGCGTCACTCCCGATCTGGATGCCGAATACAAAAACGGTACACTTGCCGTTGATGTACAGCTGAAAGGAAGTGGCAACGTGCTGCTGACCCTGAAAGACGCCGAAGGAAAGGAAGTGGCTTCGGCTTCGACCAAAGGGGAAACGGTAACGATGAGCGTTGAAAACCCGCACAAGTGGACCGCCGAGACTCCTTACCTTTATACGCTCTATGCACAGATGGAAGGTGCTTCAGGTGCTGAAGTGATTCCGGTAAACGTAGGTTTCCGCAAAATCGAACTGAAGAACGCACAGATACTGGTCAATGGCCAGCCGGTATTGTTTAAAGGTGCCAACCGTCACGAAATGGATCCCGATGGCGGTTACTATGTATCGCGCGAACGTATGCTTCAAGACGTATTGCGCATGAAAGAGCTTAACATCAATGCCGTACGTACCTGCCACTATCCCGATGATGCATATTGGTATGAATTGTGCGACCGCTACGGACTCTATATGGTAGCCGAAGCCAACATCGAATCGCATGGTATGGGATACGGTGACAAGACATTGGCAAAAAACGCTTCGTATGCCAAAGCGCACATGGAACGCAACCAGCGCAATGTGCAACGCTCGTTCAACCATCCCAGCATCATCTTCTGGTCGCTCGGGAACGAAGCCGGATACGGACCCAACTTCGAAGCTGCCTACGACTGGGTGAAGGCAGAAGACCCCAGCCGTGCCGTGCAGTACGAACAAGCCCGCCAAGACGGAAAGACCGACATCTTCTGCCCGATGTATTACGACTACAAGGGATGTATCGCCTATTGCGAAGACAACAGCAAGCAGAAACCACTCATCCAGTGCGAATATGCACACGCCATGGGCAACTCGGAAGGTGGATTCAAGGAATACTGGGACCTGGTACGCAAATATCCCAAATACCAGGGCGGATTTATCTGGGACTTTGTAGACCAGTCGTGCCGCTGGACCGGAAAGAACGGACGGACTATTTATGCCTACGGAGGTGACTTCAACCGCTTTGATGCCAGCGACATCAACTTCTGCGACAATGGTCTGATAAGCCCCGACCGTGTGCCCAACCCGCACGCCTACGAAGTGCGCTACTTCTATCAGGACATTTGGACCACCCTTGCCGATGCACAAAAAGGTATTGTAAAGGTGTATAACGAATACTTCTTCCGCGACCTTTCGACATACCGCATGGAATGGGAATTGCTCCACGACGGACGTATTGTACGCACAGGCTCAGTAGAAAGCCTCAGCGTAGCTCCTCACCAGACTAAAGACGTGACACTGGATTATGGCACCATCGGTACCGAAGGCGAATGGTTGCTGAACGTGAAATACGTATTGAAAAACGCCGAAGGCATGTTGCCCGCCGGTCATACTGTAGCCTACGACCAGCTGACTCTGAAAGCCTACGAAGCATCGGCATTGGAGTTTGCCAATGTAAAAGAAAGCAACCAGGACATCATCGTGCCGGAAATCGATGCTACCAACAGCAATTACCTGGTAGTGAAAGGCGAAAACTTCGATATCGAATTCAACAAATACACCGGCTACCTCACCGTCTATGAAGTAGAAGGCGTAAGCTATCTCGAACCGGGCACTGCACTGGCACCCAACTTCTGGCGTGCACCGACCGACAACGATTTCGGAGCCGGACTGCAACAGAAATATGTGGCATGGAAGAACCCCGGCATCCGCCTCACCTCGCTGAAGAGTGAAATGGAAAACGACATGGTGAAAGTCAGTGCCGACTATGAACTGAAAGCCGTTTCGGCGACTCTCTCGCTCACTTACCTCATCAATAACAAGGGTGCGGTAAAAGTGGTACAGGCAATGAAAGCCGACCCGAACGCGAAGGTATCAGACATGTTCCGCTTCGGCATGAACCTGATGATGCCCCGCCAGTTCGAAACCATTTCGTTCTACGGCAGAGGCCCGTGGGAAAACTATTCCGACCGCAACCATTCTACGCCGCTGGGTGTATACCGCCAGCAGGTAGACGACCAGTATTATCCGTACATCCGTCCGCAGGAAAGCGGAAACAAGACCGATCTCCGCTGGTGGCAGGTCATCAACAAAGCGGGCAACGGACTGATGTTCGTATCCGAAGCTCCCTTCTCGGCATCGGCTCTGCCCTACCGCATCGAAGACCTTGATGAAGGCTGGGTGAAAATCCAACGCCACTCGGGCGAACTGGACAAAGCCGGCATGACCAGCCTGTGTATCGACAAGGCGCAGATGGGTTTGGGATGTGTCAACAGCTGGGGTGCCCTCCCGCTGGAGAAATACCGCCTGCCCTACGGCGATTATGAATTTACCTTCATCATGTCGCCCTGCTGGAATCAGGTGAAGTAAAAGTCTCTTTCAATCGAGTAGGAGGTAAACATTAATCATAGGTGTTTATCTCCTATTTTCATGTTCACCGACCTCTCACACCACCGTACGTGCCGTTCGGCATACGGCGGTTCCTATTTTGGGTACCATTCGAGATACGAACCCATTAAGGTATAATACCCTGCTTTTCTCAAGCTATCGTTATTTATCGCCACCTTCAATATAGGACTATCAGCAATACGCCAATAACCTTTGCGAGTGTTACCCCATTCACATGCCTTGTATTTTCCAATACCACATTTAATGAGGTTTGCCACCTT